>JAFDJI010000199.1 GCA_019307545.1 Deltaproteobacteria bacterium
GACCGAAGCGTGCCTGGTGCAGGGGGGCGATGTGGGTCCACCGGTTGGAATGGGGGGTGTACACCTCCACCGAGGCCAGGGGCACCTTGTTCACCGCGGTCCCACCCTGCCCTCCCACCATCATCACCTTGCCCGAGGCGAGAAGGGTCGCAGTGTGGCCGCTGCGCGCGTCGTTCATGGGTGCCGCGGCGGACCAACTCCGCGCGGTGGGGGCGAACACCTCCACGGTGTCCAACACCGCCCAGCCAGATCCGTTCTGGAACTCGCCACCAGCAATGAGGATCCGTCCGTCCCGCATCCGGGTGGCGGAGTGCTCGATGCGCCCCTGCTGCAGCGGCGCCACAGTGGTCCAGGCGAACTCCTCCACCGGGGGCATCGATGACCGCGATTCACTCTTGGGTGGGCACGCCGCGAGGAGGCAGAGCGCAAGGGCAAACAGAAAGCGATGCAAGGCAGAACCTCGTCCTTGTGAGGTCTGTTATGCCATGTCCTCCGGGAACCCGCCAACAGCGCCGGTGTCGGAGGCCACCCGATGCGTCGAACCCTGATCGCCCTCCTGATTACCTTGACGCTGTTGGCGCCCACCCTGGCGCGTGCCGCGTCCACCGTCGCCGTGCTCCCCCTGGACAAGGCGTCCGGAAGCGAGGACTACGCCGGGCTGGGGCAGGCCCTCGCGGGCATGTTGATCGCGGACCTGTCCGGAGTGGAGGCGCTGCAGTTGGTGGAGCGCGAGCGTCTGGACGCCCTGCTGGAAGAGATGGCGCTCTCGGAGACCGGGTTCCTCGACCCTTCCACCACCCAACGGCTCGGCCGGGGCGTGGGCGCCGAGTTGTTGTTGACCGGGTCCTACAGCGTGGTGGGGCCGACCTTCCTCATGGACGCCCGCCTGGTGCAGGTGGAGTCCAGCCACGTGCTGAAGGCGGCGCAGGCCAATGGCACCGCCGCGGACTTCGTGGCGGTGGAGAAGGACATCGTCGAGGCACTGCTCGAAGGACTGGAGGTGACGCTGTCCTCGGCGCAACGCCGCCGGATCCTCATCCAGACCCCGACCGAGAGCTTCGAGGCCTTCGCTGCCTACGGGGAAGGGCTGCAACGCCAGGACGAGGGTCGGATCGACGAGGCGAGGGTCGCCTTCGAGCGCGCCCTGGAACGTGACCCCGCCTTCGAGGCCGCACGCACCCAACTGGCGGCCATCCGGGCCCGGCTGGAGGCGATGCACGCCGAGGACACCACCCGCGAGGTGGACGATGCGCAGCGCCGCCGCCTCGCCGTCCTCGAGCAGACCGTGGACGAGCGCAACCGTCCTGCGTCCCACCGGGACAGCCTGGACGACCTGTCTCGCTTCGCCCTGCGGCTGCTGGTCCTGGACGAGATGGAGCGCCACTGCCAGCGCTACGACGAGATGGACCACTTCCTGCGCCGGGTACGGGGGAACGTCCACCTCCCCCCCGAAGCCAGCGGGCCCCATGTGCTGGTAGAGAACCTCTCCGAGCACGCATGGGAGATGGGCCTGGAGGACAAGGAGCGTGCCACCGACACCTACTCCCGCAACATGCGCATCATGGCGGCGGCCGGGCCCCTGGGCAGCCCGGAGCGGTTCCTCCTCGACCTCGATAAGGCCGAGCCCGGCCACTACAAGAGCGACAGCCTGTTCAAGTCGCTGTCCCGGTGCCACCCCGAGGAGGAATGGATCCCCACCTACGAGCGCATCCGCACCGACCTGCGCAGGTGGGGAATCGCGGAGGACAGCTACGACAACCTCCTCACCACCGTGAGCCTGGACGACCAACTGGAGGTGTTCGTCCTGCACCTGCAGGTGCGGCAGCGGGGGATGGACCTCGATGCGGAGCAACGGGTCGGGGTACTACTCGACCGCTACGAGGACGATCCCGAGGGTCGGGTGTGGGCGCAGGGCGCGGCTTCGTCGATCGTGCGCGAGGCCGAGGCCTGGGAGCGCCACCAGGTGAGCCGCCAGGGCCTTCCGGAGGAGGTACTGCTCGGGATGGCGCGTGCGCTCTCCGAAGCCGACCCACAACGCCTCCGTATGGACGATTCGTTCTGCGCCTACGCCGTGCCCCTCGCCGGCAAGGGCGTCACCCGCGACCTCGAGACATACGCGGAGACCAGGGCCGGCCCCAGGGCGAGGTACGCCCCCTACACCCTTGATAGTCTGGGCATCGAGGCGGCCGCCTTCATGGACATGGGGTGCTTTGCGGCAATCCCGGCTCGGTTTGCCAACATCGACGAGGTGTTCGACTTCCTCGACTCGGCCCGCGAACGCAGCCGCGCCGACCGCGCCGATACCGAGGAGTGTCTCGATGCTTGGAAACGCTGGGAGGGGCACGCCACCCGCGAGCAGGTGAAAGGCTACCCCAACCCCCAACTACAGGCCAACGTGCTGTACCATGCGCTGCGCAGCTACTACGCCCTGCTCGTCGGACAGCGGTGCGTGGAGTCGGATCGGCTGGGCAAGGAGTAGAAGATGGCGAAGAAGGCGGGGCCGATCTCCTACCTGGGCTGTGGATGCGGCTGCCTGTCGCTCCTCGTCGCCCTGCTCGGGGCGCTGGCCATCCTGGGCATCCCGCTCGGGGTGTACAACTACTCGGTGGAAGCTTCCGCAGGCATCGGCGGTGGTGGAGTGCTGTGCGTCGGGCTGATGGGGCTGCCGATCGGCCTGGCCCTCTTCCTGCTCGGGCGCAGGACCGTGGAAGACTCGGACTAGGGACGCATGGGGTGCTCCGCCAGGTAGATCAGCTCGTGCTGCGCAGTCACCTGGAGGTCATCGGGGGGATTGATCTGGTCGGTACCCGACCTGGTGTCGCGCAAACCCATGAGCAGCACCCCCGCGCGTGCGTGGACAGCGTGGGATAGCTCCTCGAAGGTGATCGGAGTCTCCACCTCCGCGGGCATCTTCCCGATGTACACGGTCTGCTCTCCCGCGGCGGCCATCCGGCCCATGATCCGGCCGGTCCCCGGCTCGGAGACGGCGTGGGCCACCAGAGAGAACCCGAGACGGCTGGACTCGATCACCTCGTCCACCCCCGAGGCACGGGCGTGCTCGACGTTCTCGGGCTCCAGGATCTCCGCGACGATGTACAGCGGCTTCACGCGCCGTCGGGTCACGGCCAGCTTGCGCAGGTACCTTCGGATGGTGAAGGCCATGAGGATCGTGCTGGCATCCGCCTGCTGCGGGACCAGGACTCGCGAGCCCACCAGCACCACCGCCCGCGCGTAGCCGACGCGCGCCTTGTTCAACTCGCGTTCCTTGGCGGGATCGCCGCTGATCCAGAAGAAGGGCAGCTGGACACCTGGAGGGCGCTCTCCGGGGCCAAAGAGCACCAGCGCGGTGTGCTCGGCAAACTCCTCCGCGAGCAGCGCGTCGAGGAGCGTCCGCGAGCCCTCTTCGTACCCGCACACCACGATGTGGTCGATGTAGTCGCTCATTCGGAACTGGTCCTCCCGGATGCTGAGCACCCCGCTGAGCAGGGTGTGGCCCGCGATGCCGGCAAACAGGGCCAGGGTGAACATCCCCCCCACCATCAGCGCCGCGCCCACCAGCCTGCCCTCGAGGGTCTGGGGCGTGATGTCCCCGAACCCGACGGTGGTCAGGGTCACGATCGCCCACCAGAACCCGTCGGAAAGATAGGCGATCTTGTCGTTCTTGCCCGTCTCCACCAGGTAGATCGTCAGGCCTCCGACCAGCACCTCCACCCCGAGCAGGGAGATCGCGAAGGAGTACAGGAGCCGGTTGTCCGCGAAGGCCCGCGCCAGGGATCCGAGGGGGTTGCTGTAGCGGAACACCCCGGCGGTCCGCACCAGCCGTAGCATCCGCAGGGCGCGCAGGCCGCGGAGGAGCGGGTGCAGCGCGAGCACCGCGAGGATGTCCACCAGGATCAGGGGTTGGAAGCAGAACTTGAACCGGCCGAACAGGTGGGTCCACAGCAGGCTCCCCCGGTGCTGGTCGTAGAAGGCCAGGGCCGGCGGCCGGTAGGAGCCCACCCTCAGCACCAACTCCACCGCGAACAGCCCCAGCACCACGCGGTCGAGGATGAACAGCGCCCGAGGGGAGGTCCCGTGCAACCCCAGGTAGAGGTCGATGGAGAACAGGACCACCGCGAACACGATCACCGCGTTCACCACCGCGTGCAGCACCCGGTGGGAGCGCCGCTCCGGATCGTGGAACGCGTGGTGGATGGCGTCGAACAAGCGCTGCATCGCAGCGAGACTACCGTGACCGTGTCCCACCGGCGTTATCTTCCCCGCCATGCACGACGACGACGCGTCCTTCCACCGGCCCAACTACCTGGCGATCGTCTCGCTGGTCCTGGGGTGCTTGAGCCTGATGGGGCAGGTGATCAGCCTGTGCTTCTTCCCCTGCTCGATCGTCATCCTCGCGATCCCCACCGTGCTGACCCTAGCCACGGGCTACTTCGGGTGGCGCCAGGCGCAACAGACCAACGATGGGCGCGAGGTCGCCATCGTGGGGATCATCCTGGGGTTGATCAGCCTCACCATGAGCCTGTTCTGGGTGGCGATCGCGTTCCTCTACTTCCTGGTGATCGCCGCCGTCGTGGTGCTCGAGAACCTGACCTGATCTAGCGACTGCAACCGTAGGTGTTGTCGGGGTCCCAGGGAATGCCGTCCGGCCCGTAGGTACCCTCCAAGCAGCCGTCCCCATCGCTGTCGTCGGTGTTCGGTAGCGTTCCGTAGTCAAACTCGAACAGGTTTTCCCACCCGTCGCCGTCGAGGTCCGTCTGGGCGTCCAAGGGGTCGGTCGGATCGAGCCCGTACTTCGTTTCCCACCCGTCCCACATGAGGTCGGTGTCGACGTCCGCGTAGTAGGAGAAGTCCGCGGATGGGCCGCCATAGGCACCGAGGTCGTTTCGTGACCCGTCGGGGTCGTTGTGGATCGAGTCCGGGTTGCCCTCGTTCACCAGGCTGCTGTAGGGGTCCGAGTGCAGGTCCCACACCGAAGGCGGTGAGATGTTCGGGTGGAAGAACTGCCAGATGTGGTTGGCGTAGGAGGTGAGCTCCCAACCGCGGGTACCGTAGTGGTACGGGGTGCACGGGTTGTTGCAGTACTGATGCTCGTTGTACCAGAAGGCGGTGAAGGAGACGGTCACCTCGGCGGCGGGGTTCTCGTTGTAGATCCCCATGAAGTGGTCCCCCACCACCATGTTCTCCAGGGTCACCGGCCCGCCCACCTGCGCCAGGACCTCGATCCCGTAGGTCCCCCCGTTCGAGAGGATCGTGGCGTTGCTCACCTTCGCCGACTGCCCGGATTTGAGGACCAGGATGGACAGGCCGACGCCGTCGTTTCCGGCGATCACAGCGCTCCGCACCTCGGCCACGTCGAAGTCCGCGAGTTTCACCGCGGTGTCACCGCCGATGCCACCGCGCACGTCGAGGCGTTCGACGTCCAGGTTCTGGCCGCCCACTTGGAGTTGGCTTACCGCCGATGAGGAGATGGCCTCGTTGTCGAGGAACGTCACCTCGGCGAGCACGCCGTCGACCAACTGCAGATGGGCTCCGCCCGCCTCCCCCGCGACGTTCCCGTAAACCTCGGTGTCCAGGATCACCACATCCGAGCCCTCGGCGTACAGCCCCCCACCCCTTGTCGTCGCATTGTTCCCGTACACCTGGGTTCCCTCGAGTTGGAGCAACCCACCCAGCCGCACGCAGGCGCCCCCACCGGTGTCGGCCTGCCCATTGTGGATTTGGGAGTCCACGACGGTGACGTCCGCCGTTTCCACGTAGAGGTTGCCGCCGCATGCGGTGGCGGTGTTGTCGTACAGGTTCACCTCGCGGAGCTCCACCACCGTGGCTGCCCCCTCCACCCGCACGCCACCCCCCCAAACGCCGGTACTCCCGGCGACCGTGACCTCGACGATGTCGACGTCCACCCCCGTGCCAGTGGGATCGTCGATCAGGAGGCCCGGCGCGCCTTTCGTCAGGTCGAGGGCCTCCACCCGACCGTCCCGCACGGTCAGCAGCGGATCCAGGCCGTTGCCCACCAGAACCGGGGCCCCGATGCCACGGAGGGTGAGCGGCCGATCCAGCAGGATGCTCCACTCGCCGGCGCCCTTGTTATGGACTTCGATCACCTCCCCGTCGCACACGTTGATGTCGTCTTCGATGGCCGCGGTGATCGAATCGTAGGCCGCGTCCTCGGAGCCCACCTTCCAGGTCGCCGAACCGCAAGGCGCGTCGTCGTCGCCATCGCAATCGCTGTCGACCTCGTCGGTGTTGTACTCGGGTGCGCCCGGATGGATGGCAGGGTCGTCGTCGTTGCAGTCGGTGCCCAGGGTCACCCAGGTGGACTGGGGCGGGTCGCACTGGGGCGTCGGCACCACGGTCTCGTCCCCATACAGGTCGCCATCACGGTCCGGGTACCAGTCGAGAGGATCGACGGGGTCGTCGTCCACATGCCCGTCACAGTCGTCGTCGATGTCGTTGCAGTATTCGTCGGCCTCCGGGTGGATGTCTGTGTCCATGTCGTCGCAATCGCCCCCCTCCAACACCCAGGGGGGACTGGTGAGACAGCCGCGTTTGGTCCCCGCGTCGACCCCACCCCAGCCATCCCCGTCCGAATCGAAGGTCAGGAGATCGAGGCTCACCAGGTCGTCGGGCTCCTCGTCGTCGGTGGCGTGGTTGCAGTCGTTGTCGATGCCATCGCACACCTCGGTGGCGTGGGGGCCGATGTCGGGGTCGTCGTCGTCACAATCTCCCTGGTTCTCGGTGTGGTCGTCGTGGTCCCAATCGTGGTCCAGGTCCTCGAGGAAGACCCGGTCTTCCAGACGTGGGAGACACCCCACCAGCAGGGTCATCAGCAC
>JAFDJI010000848.1 GCA_019307545.1 Deltaproteobacteria bacterium
ACTGGACCCCGGCCTCGAGCCCGAGACGGACCACCAGGTCACGGACGATGGTGCTGCCGACGGTGGCGACCCTGCCGATGCGCCACAGGCCCCGTCTGACACGCCGCTCGCCATGCGCCGTGACAACGGCGTGCGGACGCGAGACCGCCGCTCGGCAATGGAGTTGGTGCGTGCGAGCCGCGGGTTCGCAATCCCCGAATCCGTCGCCAGTCGCATGGCTGCTGCGCTTGGGGGCGACGTCTCCCACGCGGTCATCCACACCGACGGCGCTGCGGCGGAGGCGGCGGAGAATCTGGACGCCCTGGCGTTCACCCTGGGTGCCCACGTGTACTTCGGCGAGGGGCAATACGCTCCTGGCACCTCGAAGGGCACCCCGCTGCTCGCCCACGAGCTGACCCACGTCATCCAGGACGACGAGGGCAGGTTGCCCTCCGCCGCTGGAGAGGAGATCGAGGTCTCCAGCCCGTCCGACACCGCGGAGCGGGAGGCGCACGCCATGGGCGATGAGGCCCACGCGCTCCTCGCAGACGTCGAGGCCACCGAAGGCGTCGGCGAGTTCGAAACAGGCGAGACGTCCGAAGAAGCTTCTCCGGCAACGGCATTCGACAGCGGCGACGTGGTCCACCGCGAAGTCCCGGAGCCCAACCCCGACAAGGGCGGAAAGGGCAAGGACGACAAGGACAAGGAAGGCGAGGACGAGGACGACAAGGACAAGGAAGGCGAGGACGAGGAAGGCAAGGACAAGGAAGGCGAGGACGAGGAAGGCAAGGACAAGGAAGGCGAGGACAAGGAAGGCAAGGACAAGGAAGGCGAGGACAAGGAAGGCGAGGACAAGGAAGGCGAAGGCGAGGGCGAGGGCGCAGGAGAGGGTGAAGGCGAAGGCGAAGGCGGAGGCGCAGGAGAGGGTGAAGGCGAGGGCGAGGGCGGAGGTGAGGGCGCAGCAGCAGGTGGCCCGGGCGCAGGACCTGCCTCGGGCGGCGGTGGTGGCTTCACTCCCAGCGGCGGAGGCGCAACTCCACAGTTGGGCGTCGAGCCGGTTGGCGTAGGCGATCAGACCGTCACAGACGAAGAGGCCAAAGGGCTCCAAGAAACCACGGGCATGACCGCCGAGGAGCACACGGCCAAGATCCAAAGCAGTCTCGCCGAGCTGGACGCCAAGACCCTCACCTACCAGCAGGAGGCCGTCGACTACGCCGAGAACGAGAAGACCAACACGATCTCCACCCTCGAGGCGAGGGGCGGTGAGCTCGAGGCCCTTCTGGATGCGGCAGACGCCAGCGTTCGCACCTCCTACGAGACGGCGAGGGGCCGGGTCACGGATGCCGCCGCAGCAGGTCGGACATCCGTCGAGGGTGCCTACACCACGGCCACGACCGAAATCGCGACCGCCACCGAGACCAGCAAGGTCGAGCTCAACGCGGCGTACACCGCCGCGAAGGAAGCCCTGCAAGCGGTCATCGACGCGAAGAAGCCGGAGTTCGAGGAGGTGTTCGCCGCGGCCGGCGACAAGATGATCGACGCCGCAAAAGAGAAGTCCGGGGGGATGGCGGCCCAGAAGGCCAAGGTGAAGACCTTCTTCGACAAAAACAATGGCGGCAAGGACGGATACGTCGGCTTGGTGCGGGCGGATACCGCCATCAAGAAGCTACCCGAAGCCGCGAAGCAGATGGATGCAAGCGGGCCCGAGCAGAAGAAGCTCCTCGTCAACGAGGGCAAGGGCATGGAGCCCAAGATGCGGCAGGTGCTGACGGCGCTCACCGGCAAGGTAGATGTCATCGATGGTGATGCCGACGCGCGAGCCACCACCGCCAATACGGAAGCGTCGACCAAGCTCGAGACCGACAGGACCCAGACCGACGCCGACATCGACACCTTCGAGGCCGACGCCAATCTGAAGTTCGACGAGGACGAGCAGAGCGCGCTCGACGAGCTCAGCACGATCCGCGAACAGGCCAGGACAGACGTCGAGGGCCGGGTGGAAGAGGCCGAGAACCAGTTCACAGACCTGCAAGCCACCCTTGCGGACCGCTACAGCGAATTCGCGAACGACGGCGCGGACCTCATCCCCACGGACGTGTTCGTCACCTGGGACCAGGCAGAGGAGACGATCCAGGCCAGGCAGACCGCGCTCGAGACCCTGCATAGCGACACCACGGCCGAGGTCGACGCCGTCTCCGCCGCTGCGCTGGAGGGCTTCGAGGAGACCTTCGTGGTCGACATGGACAAGGTCCAGTCGGTCATGGACACCAACGAGATGGAGTCGGCGCAGCTTGCCGATGAGAAGGTGGCCGGCATCAACGACGCCGCGACGAAGT
>JAFDJI010000849.1 GCA_019307545.1 Deltaproteobacteria bacterium
ACCTCTCGGGATGCCTTCGCGGCGCTGGACGAAACAGACCAGGCCCTGGTGGTCGGATTCCTGGAGTCCCTGGGCGGCTTCGACCCGAAGGGGCAGGTCAAGGTGGTTGCCGACGCCGACCTGCCCGATCTCGGCGAGCCGGGCGGACCCACTCGGGCGCTGTCCGGAGAGGAGGCCTCCTTGTGGGAGCGCGGCCGCGCCGTGTTCGACCGCTCGAGCCCTGTCAACGAGGGCCTCGGACCCCTCTTCAACGGTGACTCCTGCCGGGCCTGCCACCAGGACCCCGTCCTCGGCGGCGCGGGAGGCATCGACACCAACGTGCTCCGGTTCGGTCGGACCGAGGCGGACGGCAGCTTCACCGCCCTCGATCGCGCCGCCCTCCCCAGAGGGGTGATCCCCGGAGAAGTCCCCTTCCGCCTGCCCGACGAGGCGAACACGGTGGAGTTCCGCAACCCGCCCACCTCCCTCGGCGTCGGCCTCGTCGATGGCATCGCGGAGACCGCCATCCTCGCCATCGAGGACCCCGATGACCTCGACGCTGACGGGATCTCCGGTCGCGCCCGCCTGCTGGCGGGGGGACAGGTGGGACGTTTCGGGTGGAAGGCGCAGGTGCCGACGGTGGCGGACTTCGCCGCAGATGCGCTGTTGAACGAGATGGGCCTCACCATCGACTTGGTGCTCTCCCAATTCACGGCCGGTGACGACGACGGAGTACACGACCCCGACCTGGACACAGCGTCCTTCGAGGCGCTGGTGTTCTACCTCTCGCTGCTCGCCCCACCCGCTCGGATGGACGCGTCCGACCCCGAGGTGATCGCCGGGGAAACGCACTTCGCCAGTTTCGGGTGCGACGCCTGCCACCTGCCCGAACTCGACGGCGTCCAACTGTTCAGCGACCTGCTCCTCCACGACATCGCGGCCGACGACATCCCCTTGGTGGACCAGGAAGGGGTCGCGGTCCTGCCCACGGAGTTCCGTACTCCGCCGCTGTGGGGTGTTCGCGACACGCCGCCGTACCTGCACCACGGTCAGGCAAGCACCCTCGACGCTGCGATTCGCGACGGTCACTTCGGGGAGGGAGAGGACTCCCGGAGCGCCTACGAAGCGTCCTCCCCCGCAGAACAGGCCGCGCTCCTACGGTTTCTCGAGTCGCTCTGACGGTTCAGTCCTTCAGCTCGTCGATCAGTTGCTTGAGCTGCCCTCGGGTCATGGTGAAGTCCACCTCTCCACGCCCCTCGTCCTCCACGCGGTAGCGGCGCACCTCCACGTCGCGCTCACCCACGTCCACTTGGAAGAACTCACGCTTGCGCATGTCCTCCGGCCCGGTGCGGAGGATGGCACCACCCAGGCCCGGGTCCACCTCCACCGGCTCCACCCGCTCTGGAAGGGCCCGCAACCGCTCTGGGAGCGCCGCCGCCTCCTCCGCCACGTCCCGGTCCTCGGCGCGGCTCACCCTGACCCGCTTCACCGTGACCCCGAGCCGATCCGCGTCGACCACGTCCACCACAGCCTTCGCGCCGCCCTCCTCCACGACCACCTCGCCGGTCTTGCCCTTCTTGCCGAGGGCACCATCGAGGGCGCGCCCGAGTGTCACTCCTCCTCCTCCTTCTCCTTGCGGTGGATGCGCTTCAGGTTCGACCCGTCGTGTGCCAGGGTGATGGGCTTTCCGTCGAGCAGCGTTTCCAGGTGCACCGGGCGCCCCCACAGCTTGGTCAGGTTGCCGAGGGTGATCCCCGCCCAATCCATCTGGATGTCCAGGCCCTCGTGTTGGTGGACAAGCAGCAACTCGCCCCGGTTCTCGTAGTTGCCATCCACCACGTACACGCGTGGGGTTCCCCGCGAAACCAGCATCTGCAGGAGCTGGGCCTTGATGTCCTCGAACTCCCGGGAGTCGATGACCCACTGCCGGGCCTTGGGGTCGTAGCGGGTGGTGAAGAAGCCCTGGTCGCGGCAGAAGTCGGCGGAGAGGAAGGCGTCGATGAAGGTGATGTCGTTGTGGGTACGCCGCACCTCGAACATCTTCTCCCGGCCCAGGCCGGCGCCCGTGTCCCATCTCCGCCGCTGCTGCGGATCCTCACAGTCCATCCACTCCTTTCCGAACTGTCCTCTGTTCCATCGCTCCTCGATGTTCCGCCACAGCTCCAGCCCCAGCTTGTAGGGGTTGAGCTGCCCGGGCCGCGTGTGGACCGTGCCCGAGTGATGGTCCGCGTAGTCGATGATCTCGGCGTCGGTGAGGATGTCCCGGGTCATCATGGTGGTGTGCCAGAAGGTGGCCCACCCCTCGTTCATGATCTTCGTCTGGCCCTGGGGCGCG
>JAFDJI010000850.1 GCA_019307545.1 Deltaproteobacteria bacterium
AGGTCGACCTCGTCTGGCGTCATCGGAGCCGCTTGACCCGATCGATGAGGTCCTCCGGCGGCGTGTACCCCCCGAGGTGGAGCGGCGCCGCCTCCAGGCCGAGGTCCGCGAGTACCCGCCAGTACCGGTCCGCATCGACAGGATCGACCAGCCCCCGGATGGCGGGGAGGTCGGCGCGCGCGCTCACCAGGAGCGATTCGGCGCGACACCCCGGGATGCCGCCGGCAGCGTAGAGGACCAGGGCGCGGTCCAAGAGGTCGGAAGGGATGTCGTCGATCAGCACCTCGGTGCGGCATTCGCCGAGGGACAGGGTGCCGCCGCCCACGATCAGCACGTCCCGGGCGTGCTCCATGCGCTCGATCGCCTGGGCGGCGTCGACGATCAGGGGGAAGGAGTCGTCGATCAGGACGGTCCCGGGCTGCAGCCGGGACACCTCCACGATGCCCCCGCTGCTGCTGGCGCCGATGAGCACGTCGGCCGCATAGACCTCGTCGGGCAGCGCGCCCTCGACGCCGAGCACCTCCACTTCGCCGTAGCGTTTCCGGAGGGCGTCGAGTGGGCGGTCCAGGTGCCGGAGCTGGGCGCGGCGCTCCACCACGATCAGCCGTTGGGGACGGAGGCCCCGTTGGAGCAGCAGCGTCAGGGAGGACTGGCCTATGGAGCCGAAGCCGACCACCGCCAGGGTGGACGTCGCGATCGGCCGCTCCAGCAGATCGAGCACTTTCTTGACCGTCTTGACCACCGCGACCACGGTGGCGGCGTGACCGGTGGTCAGCGCGGGCCCGTCGGGACCGTCGAGGAGCTCCGCGACGGAGAACCCGTAGTTGAGGTGCGCGGGCAGCATCCCGGCCAAAGATACGCTCCGGGCGCCACGAGCATGCGCGAGCTCGATGGCGTCCACCACCTGGCGCGCCAGCAGGGAGCGGTCTGCGTGCAGCTCGTCGGCGAACCGGGGGATGAACACCGCGCCGGAAACCCCGTGCGGGCTGTGGAGCACCTCGGCGAGGCGGGGCCGGCCGTCCTCGAATAGGCGGGTCTTCACCAGGTGCCGGATCACCTCGGGGTCGCCCGGGAGCAGCCCGCGGAGGTGCGCGGGTGCGGGGAGGTAGCAGACGAGGGCGGCGTCGAGACGGGGCTCGGTGCGTGGCGCCGGCTCGACGGCGCGGGGTTCGCCGGTGTGCGCCACGACCTCGGCGACGACTTCCTCGAGGATCGCCTGCTGGAGGGCTTTCGGCAGCGTGGCGTGCAGGTGGATGCGGATCCGCTCACCGAGCAGCACGTTGAGGGATTGGGTACCGGTGGCCGCGGCGGTGAAGTGCATGCGCGCGCGGTCCCAGTGGGTCTGCAGGTGGGGGCTCTGCAGGGCGTCGAAGGAGCGGAAGTCCATGAAGGACATGAAGTACGCGGCACCGGGGGGCCAGGGCGACCCGGGAAAGCGCGGCAGCAGCTGGGCCAACTCGTGGGGGGGGATGTCGCCGTGTCGGTAGGTGTCGGTGAATACGCGGTCGACGGCCTCGAGGTCCTCCTCGAAGGTGCCGTCGCCGATGTGGACCCGGATGGGGAGCCCGGTGGTGAAGCACCCGAACAGCTGGTCGATGTCGGCAACGGGCAAGTCGCGGCCGCTGGTGGCGACGCCCACCACCTGGTCGGAGACCCCGCTCCGTCGCTTCAGGATGCGGAACCAGAGGGTGAGGAAGAAGGTGAACAGGCTGTGCTGCCGGTCCCGGGCCCAGGCGCGCAAGCGCTCGCTTTGGGCGCGGGTCAGGGTGTGGGCGGTGCTGGTCGGCTCGGTCTCCTCTTCCGGGGGCACCAGGCGAACCTGCGGCCAGGGGGTCCCGAAGGTGGACGTCCACCAGGCGCGCGTCGGTTCGGGGCTTTTGGCGGCGGCACGGAGGTGGGCGACCACCTCCCGGAAGGTGGCGCGCAGGGGGGGCACGTCCACGGGAAGGGCGTCCAGGAGCCCGTCGTAGCGCTGCATCAGCTCGGTCCCGAGCACGAAGATGCTCTGGGCGTCGGCGATGGCGTGATGCGCGGTGAGGAACCAGCACCAGGATGCCGCACCGAGTCGCACGATGCGCAGGCGCAGCAGGGGCCCCCGCTCCAGGTCGAAGACCTGCCGCGATTCCTCCTCGAACAGGCGCTCCAGGAGGGCCTGTTGGGTGGGTTCGGGGAGGTGCTCCGCGTCTTCGACCCTTAGGGGGTATCGCTGGGTGGGCAGGACCTTCTGCAGCGTGGTCAGCCCTTCGGTGACGAACACCGTGCGGAGCATCGGCTGTCGCGCCACGCACTGGTCCAGGGCGCGCTGCAGG
>JAFDJI010000200.1 GCA_019307545.1 Deltaproteobacteria bacterium
TAGGATCCCGTCAGGAGGCGGAGATGGAATGTCCGAGGGACGGGGTGACCCTGGCGAAGGAAATCGTCGAAGGCGAGGTCGAAGTAGACATCTGCCCGGCCTGCGCGGGGGTGTGGCTCGAGCCCGGTGAGCTGCAGGCCATCGAGGAGGCCCACGCGGAGCAGGTGGAGCGGATCCCCCCCCGGCACGACGCAATGACGGCGGCGCTGGAGGCCGCGCGCGGCAAATCCGTCCCCCTGGGGAACTGCCCGGTGTGCGGGAAGACCATGGTGCGCGAGGAGTACGGCCTCGCCTCCCTGGTGATGGTGGATCGCTGCGAGGAGGGCCATGGCGTGTGGCTCGACAAGGGCGAGTTGGAATCCATCGCGGAGTTCTACGTCCGCGAGCGGTCCGAGGCGCGGGTGCCGGTGCTGGTGCAGTTCCTCAGGTCCATCGGCCTGAAGTACTGATCGGCGTACTCAGGAGGTGCCCGTCCGCTCCAACGCCTGCTCGGCGAATTGCTGGTGGAACAGCACCGCGTAGCGGCCGTCCCGTTCAAGCAGCTCTGCATGGGTGCCCACCTCCACCACCTGGCCCCCCTCGAGCACCACGATGCGGTCGGAGTGCATGATGGTGGAGAGCCGGTGCGCGATGACCAGCACGGTCTTGCGTTCGAGCAGGGCGTGCGTGGCGGCCTGGATCTGCGCTTCGGTGAGCGTGTCCACCGATGCGGTGGCCTCGTCCAGGATGACGACCGGCGGGTCGTGGGCCATGGTGCGGGCGAACGAGAGGAGTTGGGCCTCACCCACCGAGAGGTTGGCGCCTCCGTGGGCCACCCTTCCGTCCAACCCCCCGAGTTTTTCGACCACGCTCTCGGCATGGCAAAGCTGGATGGCCTGTGCCACCACGCTGTCGGGGATGTCGCGGCCCAGGGTGAGGTTGAACCGCACGTCACCGGGGAAGAGCTGCACATCCTGGCGGACCATGCCGATGACCGTTCGCACCTGTTCGGAATCCAGGTCGGTGATCTCGACCCCGTCCAGGGTGATGGAGCCGCGGTGGCCGTCATAGGTTCGGGTGAGGAGCTTGGCGATGGTGGATTTGCCTGCGCCCGTCCGGCCCACCAGGGCCACGACCTCTCCAGGGTGGAGGTCGAGGTCGACGCCCTCGATCACGTCCGGGCCGTCGCCATAGGCGAACCACAGGTCGCGGATGCGGACGTCCCCCACCGGCTTCTCCAGATGGCGTTGGCCGATGGTGATTGCCTCGTCGTGATCGAGCAGCCCGAAGATCTTCTCCAGGGCGGCGCTGGCCCGCTGGACGATCGCCACCTTGGCGGAGAACTCGCGGATGGGTCGGAACAGCTTGGTCGTGTAGTCGATGAAGGCCACCAGCAGGCCGGCAGACAGGGTGCCCTCCAGCAGATCGCCGCCGCCGTACCACAGCAGGAGCGCCACCGTGATCGAGCCGAGCCCGTCCACGATGGCGTACATCAACGAGTCCCAGATGTTGGTGCGCACGGTGGCGTTGCGATAGCGTCGGACCCGCTCGCCGTAGGCCCCGATGGCGCGCTTCTCGTCCGAGTAGAGCTGTACCACCCGCAGGCCGGTGAGGCGCTCGGACGTGAAGGCGTTGAGCTCGGACAGGCCTTCGCGGACCTCCAGGTACAGCCGGCGGAGCACGCGCCGAATGCGGTCCAGCAGCAGGGCCACCGGGGGCGCCGCCAGGAGCATGATCGCGGTGAGGCGGGGCTCCAGGCTGAGCATTGCGATGAGGATGCCCACCACCAAGAGCGCATCGAGCACGATGGTCATCGCCCCCGCGGTCAGCGTCTCGCCCAGGGCCTCGATGTCGGAGGTGGCCCGGGTGAGCAGACGTCCGGTGGGCCGGACGTCGAAGAAGGCCTGGGACTGGGCAAGGGTGTGCCGGTACACCGCTTGGCGCATGCGGGCGATGCTGGCGAGCGCTCCGTACGAGATGGACAGGGTGTAGACCGCCTCCAGCACGAAGGCGGCGACCACGGCGCCCAGGAAGATCAGCGCCAGTTGATGGATGCCCTCCAGGTCCCCTGGAATGATGTAGTCGTCGATGGCGCGACCGAGCAGGTACGGCTGGGCAATCACCAGCAGGGCGGAAGCCGGGGCACAAAGAAACGCCACCGCGTACAGGGGCGTGTCGGGACGCAGGAATACCCACGCCTTGCGGAGGAGCGTCCAGTCCGTGGGCGCCCGGGGTGTCTCGCGCGGGGGGACCTGGCTCACGACTCGTCCCCCTCCCGCTGGCGGTCCCAGGTGGCCCGGTAGAAGCCCTCCCGCTGCACCAACACATCGTGGGTGCCCACCTCCACCACCCGCCCGTGGCGGAACACCGCGATCTGCTGGGCGTGCTGCAGGGCGGAGATGCGGTGGGACACGATGACGGTGGTCGGAGTGACGCCGGCGTTGCGCAGGGATTCGATGAGCTGTCGCTCGGTCTCGTGGTCCACCGCGGAGAGCACGTCGTCGAGCACCAGTACGGTGTGCGCACGCACGAGGCCTCGCGCGAGGGCGGTGCGTTGGCGCTGGCCCCCCGAGAGCATCAGGCCGGACTCGCCCACCACGGTGTGCACTCCGGCGGGAAGCGCGGCGATGTCCACGTCCAGGGCGGCCAGTCGCAGCACCCGCTCCAGCCGTCCATCGTCGGGAGCGCCGAGGAGCACGTTTTCCTTCAGGGACTCGGAGAACAGGAATGCCCGCTGGGGAACGAAGGCGAGCCGCGTCCGCCAGTCATCCAGGTCCACGTCCAGGATGTCCGTTCCGTCCAGGAACACCGTCCCCCGGGGTGGGTTGTACAGCCGGGCCAGGCAACGCAGCAGGGTGGTCTTTCCCGACCCGGTGGGTCCGAGGACACCGAGGGTGCTCCCGGCGGGAACGGTGAGGGAGACCCCGTGCAGGATCTGGCGGTCGTCGCCTGGATAGGAGAAATGGAGATCGCGGAACTCGATGGTCGTCGGTTCGGTGGGGGCCGGGCTTCCGTCGGGCTGATCGGGACGGTCGGGTTCCGGTGCGGTGACCTCCTCGATGCGCTCCAGGGCCGCCTGGGCCTGCTTCACGATGGACAGGAGGAAGCTCACGCCTCTGAGCGGCATGGCGAGGTAGGCCACCAACGTGGTGAAGGCGACCAGCCCGCCCACGGTGATCTCCCCGCGGATGGCCATCGGGCCCCCCACGAACAGGAGGAGGAACACGTTCACTGCGACGGCGAACCCCAGGGTGGGCGCGATGGCGGCCCGCATCTCGGCGCGCTGCTTCGAGGTGCCCAGGTAGCGTTGGTTCAGGACGTCGAAGCGATCGCCGAAGGCGCCACCAGCGCGAAAACCGTGCACCGCGGCCACGCCCTGGTAGCTGGAGAGCACATGGTCGGACAGGTCTGCCAACTCCGCCTGCATCTTGTGGACCAGCCGGAACATCCGCCGGATGAACAACTGGGCGAACCCGAGCCCGATGGCGATGGGGACCAACATCCAGACCGCCAGGGTGGGGGAGATGCGGACCATCTGGACCGCGGTCAAGCCGACCGCCGCGGTGATGTTCACCACCTGCAGGGCGCCGAAGCCGGCGATCAGCCGGACGAAGGTCACGTCCGAGGAGATGCGGCTCATCAGGTCGCCGGTAGGCCACTTCTCCAGGAAGGCGGGCTGCTGGCGGAGCAGGCGCTCGAAGAGGTCCATCTTCACCTGGGCCTCCACCAGCCGCCCCGGGGTGAAGAACAGCAACCGGGACAGGGTGCGCACCACCATGATGGCGGCGCCCATGCCGGCGATGATTGCGGCGTTGCGGACCACCAGTCCGGTGGGGTCCTCGCCCTCCCGCAGCACGTCGATCGCGTCGGCCAGGTACAGCGGAATGGTGACCGAGAGCCAGTTGGTGACCAGCAGTGCCGCCGTTCCCGCGACGAACCACGGCAGGAACCGAACCATGTAGCGGCGAGCGAAGCGTAGGAGGATGGCCATCGGTGGGGGCATAACGCCCCGTGGCCGCGCCTACCCGGTCAGCTCTCGACCAGGATCCTGCCTGAGAGGACGTCCCGGCCCAGGCGCAACCCGGGCTCCTCGCCGACGCGCACACGCAGCTTCACCCGCACCTCCACCGGTCCCACCCGCACCAGGACCTCCACCTGGTCTCGCCCCGGCGGCTTCGCTACCACCCACTCCGAGTTGGTGCGAGTGGGGTCGAGCACCGCGGGGAGGTCCATTCCGAGGACGGGGATTTCGGCCCGGGTGGACCAGGGGAGGACGATCGCCTCGGGGGGTGGGGGATGGGCTCGGGTGCGGTCGTGCTCCATCAGGTCCCACTCGTCGGTCTCCTCCTCCACGAGGGAGGGGTCGTCGAAGTCGAGGAGGGGAAGGTCCTCAGGCTCGGGCTCCTCCAGATCCTCCTCGAGGGTGATGTCGATGTCGTCGAGGAGGTGGTCTTCGAAGTCGAAGTCCTCCTCGCCGTCTGGCTCTTCGTCGGCCAGATCGATCTCCAACTCCGCGTCGAAGGCGTCCTCCTCGGTCTCGAACTCGAGGTCCTCGCCGTCGTCGGGGTCCCCTCGGGTGGGGTCGGGGGCGGTGTGTCGCATGGGGGTCACCGCGGTCCGGGGCATTCGGTGGTGTCGGTGTTCGCGAGGAGCGGGGTGCCCTGGTGGGTTCCGTTGCCGTAGAAGGCCGTGGACTGGCACCAGGAGAGTGGGTCGTCGTTGTCGATGAAGGGATCGGTCAGGTTGGGGTTCAGGGCCATGCTCGCGCCCTGCTCCCAGGGCCAGCCCTGCTGTTCTTTCCACGCCACCTCGTCCACCATCACCGGTCCAACCGGGCCGAAGTTCTCGAAGATCAGGGCGATTCGCGCGAAGCCGAGGTCGCCCGGCTCGAGGTTGAAGTCGGTGCCCTCCCAGGTGTACATGGACTCCCCCAGGAACTCGATGCCGCCGTTCTTGTCTTCCTGGGTGGATGCCAGGAACAGGTACAGGCCGCCCGCCTCGATCAGCGGGGCGCCCCAGGTGTCCCATTCGATCCAGAACTCCTTCACCGCGCCGACGTTCCCCTCGCCGACCACGCTCCACCCGTCGCACATCGCGATGTCTTCGGTCGTGGTGTTGCGGACTTCGAACCACTGCCGCTGCTCCCGGTGGTTCCCGCCGCCTTCGGGGAAGTGCATGATCTCGTTCATGATCAGGTCGCCCGAGACGATCAGCCCCTCGTCGCAGTAGTCGTCGCAGTCATCGTCCAGGGCGTTCCGGATTTCGGGCGCTTCGGGGTACACGTTCGGGTCGGTGTCGAGGCAGTCCTCGCCGTAGCTCTCGGGGCAGGCCGGTTCGAACTCGAAATTGCACTCGAAGGTGTCGCCGTCCTGGTCGTAGTCGTTGTCCAGGTTGCAGTTCTGATCGAACCCGTCGTACCAGATCTCATCGACGCCGGGGTTGACCTCGAACACGAGGTCGTCGCAATCGTCGCCGGTGGACGCGTTGCAGCTGGCGTACAAGGTCGCGTCGCAGTCGTAGCCGTCGCCGTCCTGGTCGTAGTCGCTCAAGTGGTCGCAGTTCTGGTCGACTCCGTCGTACGAGGTGTCACCGGCGTCGGGGTGGATTGCGTTCCCAAGGATGGTGATTCCCCCTGCGTCGACGAGGCCCGCCGGATCGTCCACGCAGTCGGTGCCGGTGGACAGGCCGTCGCAGCCGGGATCCCAGTCCCCGTCGCAGTCGTAGCCATCCCCGTCCTGATCGTAGTCGTCGTCCAGGGCGCAGTCCTGGTCGATGCCGTCGTACCAGGTGTCGGTTGCGGCGGGGTTGATCAAGTTGCCCACGATGGTGGTCCCGCCGGGGCTGGTGATTCCGGCGGGGTCGTCCACGCAGTCCGTGCCGATGTCGACGCCGCTGGGCGGGGACTCCTCACCCCAGTCGTCCCCGTCCTCGTCGCGCATGCACGGCTCGTCGAGCTTGACGCTCTCGTTGGGTGCGGCGCCCGGGAAGGTGTGGACGCTGGTGTCGTCGCAGTCCCCCGAGCTGATCGAGGTGTTGGCGCCGACCCACCCGGGGCACTCCACGAAGGTATCGGAGTCGTTGTCGATCTCGTCCAACGGGACGACCGGGGTCCCAGACACCCAGTCGTCACAGTCGTTGTTCAGGCCATCGCACAGCTCCTCGGCGCCCGGGTACACCGTGGCGAGCGCAGGGTCACAGTCGCCGCCCGCGATGGACGGGTCCCCCACCCAGAGCACGCATTCCACGTAGCCGTCCGGTTCGCCGTCGATCTCGTCGGCTGGCACGGTGGGCCAGCTGGCGACGTTGCAGTCGTTGGCTATGCCGTCGCAAAGCTCCTCGGCATCCGGGTAGACGGTCGAGGCATCGTCGTTACAGTCCCCGCCCTCCAGGGACTCGTCGGTGCCGTCGCAGCTCTCGCTGGTCACGGTGGTGTCCGAGTCCCCGAAGTCGTCGCCGTCCAGGTCGGCGTAGCAGACCGAGGTGTCCTCCCCGTCGCAGTTCTCGTCGGTGCCGTTTCCCGGGATCTCCATGGCCCCGGGATAGACGGAGGCGTCGGTGTCGTCGCAGTCGTCGGTGTTGTTGGACTCCTTCTGTTCCTTGTTGCACACCTCGTCGTCGGCGAAGACGATCGTGGGCACATCGTCGCCGAAGCCGTCCTCATCGTCGTCGAGGTAGCAGCTGATGGTGTCGAAGTCGTTGCAGTCCTGGTCGATCTCGTCGTCGGCGATCTCGCTGGCTCCCGGGTAGATGGACGCGTTGGTGTCGTCGCAGTCGCTCGCATCGTCCGCCTCGTACTGGGCGGTGTCGCAGGACCCGTCGTCGGCGAGGACGGG
>JAFDJI010000851.1 GCA_019307545.1 Deltaproteobacteria bacterium
CCGTCTTGGACCGCCTATCTATGACCTCCCCTGCGCGGTGCAAGAAGGACGATCAGATGTAGGACGGCTCCCAGTCCAACAGCACCCTGCACTCGTAGGGTCCCAGGGAGATAGTCAGACCCTCTGTGTGCAGATCGCCCACCCGCAAGGGCACCCTCTCGCCCGACTTCAGCTCCCGGGGTGCCACCCTCACCTCGGGATCCTCTGGAAGGCCGAGCGCCTCGGTCAGGGTGCGGGTCGCCAGCTCTGGCGTATCGGCGTCGGCGGCGTTGAACGGTGCCGACACCCGGATCATGCCCGCAGCGGGATGGGGAGCGTTGTTGTAGAGCACCAGGCTGGGGCGCCCGCCGTCCGGACCCCGGTTGGAGTAGGCGAATACATCGTCGATTCGCTGTCCGTCGGGTCCCGAGACCTCGTACAGGGTGAACCACCGCACCCCGGAGTACCGGTCCCGCTCGCGGAGGAGGGGGAAGATCGTCTGTTTGTGCCAGGCGACGAACCCCTCGTCCTCGTCCTCGCCGTGGTAGGCGCGGCGGTACTCCATGCCGTAGCGCTCTTTGAACCCCTCCACCTGGCCGTGGCCGAACATCGGGAGCCCAGGCAGGGTGGCGAGCAGGGTGCAGACCCCGAAGTACTTGTCGCCCTTGCCGAACTGGTCCACCGCGGTGCGCTCGTCGGGGTTGTTGACGAAGTTCACGAAGCGCTCCAGGACGGCCGGGCTGTAGGCCAGGACGTTGCGCAGGGTCTCCTGGTACCCGGCGTTGTCCTCGTCACGGAGCATGTTCATGAACGCGCTGTTGTACACACGGTGCATGCCCAACTCGCGGACGAAGTAGCCCTCCAGCAGCCAGAAGGCCTCGGCCATCATCAGGGTGTTGGGCGCCTCGACCCGGGCCCGATCGACCACCTCGCGCCAGAACTCCTCGGGCATGCGTGCCTCGAAGGTGTCCGGGTCCAGCGCATGGTCGGCCCGGGAGGGAATCGCTCCCCCGTGCCCGGGGGGCGGATGCCAGAGCCGTTGGATGTGCACCTTTGCCAGGGTCATGGCCGCGTCGAATCGGATCAGGTCGAAGCGGCGGGCCACATCGAGGATGGTGCCCATCACCGCCTCTCGCGCCTCAGCTCGGAGGTAGTCGATCTGCGCGGTGTCGTTCCAGGGCATCTGGGTGCCGTCACTGCCGTGGTACAGGTAGCGGACCTCGCCGGTTGCACAGTCGACCCGCTGGAACACCACCGCGGCGTTGGAGTGGTTCCAGTACCCATCCTCCAGCCGGATCTCGACACCCGGATCGGCGCACAGGTCGGGGCCGTGGAAGGCGTAGTCCGGGTAGGGCGGGTGCGAGATCTGCAGGAACCACTCGGGATGCGCCACCACCCACCGCCCATCGATACCGACGTGGTTCGGGACCATGTCGGCGCACAGGCGGATCCCGTGGCGCAGCGCCCGCTCGCGCAGGTCGGCCAGTGCCTCGTCACCACCGAGGTCCTCCGCGATGGCGTAGTCGTACAGGGCATAGGCGGAGGCTTCGGCCTCCGGGTTGCCCATTCGACGCTTGATCTCCCGGGAGGCGCTGCTGCGCTTCCACAACCCGATGAGCCACAGGGCGTTGAACCCGCCTGCGGCCAAGCGCTCCAACTCCGCGTCGGGGATCTGGTCCAGGGTCCGGATCTCCTCGCCGTAGGTCTCCGAGAGCTGGTGCAGCCACACCAGGGTGTGCTTGGCGAGCAGGACCACCGACGGCATCCAGTCGCGGTCCTCACTGAAACGCCCGGGGCCTGGGCCCGGCTCGCCGAAGTCGAGCACCGGGGCGGGGCCCGGCCCGGCCATCCGGTCGGTGTGGGCCTCGGCCAACAGGTCGGACCCACGCACCGCCTCCGTCCGGAGCGCCTCGGGCATCCATTCGCCCCAGGTCTCCGCGATCCACCGCAGCTGGGCAGCCAGCGAGTCCGGCTCGGCGGAGGCGGGGGCCCGGAGCGCTTCTGGCAGCGTCATCTCCATGCCCGGTACCGGCGGTCGAGTGCGTAGCCACGCTTCGAGGGCCTCCGCACGCGGTGGTTCGGACTCCTCCGGCGCCAACCACCGCCGCACCCGGGCGGTCGCCGGGTTGTCCGCCAGGGCCCCCAGCAGCAGCAGCAACGCGACGCGCCCCGGAGGCGCGTTGTGGTCATAGGGCGCCTGGTACGCCCGCAGGGGATCCTCTTCCTCGAAAGGCGGAAGGACCCGGAACGCACCGTCCACTTCGGCCTGGGGAGCGTGCTGCAGCCAGTGTTCGATCACGCGGAGCAGCATGTCCTGCAGCACCGC
>JAFDJI010000013.1 GCA_019307545.1 Deltaproteobacteria bacterium
CGTCCAGGTCGCGACAGGGGGTGCCGCGCAGGATGGCGGGGCCCGATGGACCTCCTTCGCGCAGGTCCTGGAGGAAGCGGACGAAGGTCTGCTCCGACTCCCCGGAGAACACGTGGTCGACGGCGTCGGTAAGGGAGCGGATGCCGTCGGACATCTCGCCCTCGCAGTTGGCGCCGCCGAGGATGGTGCAGATCTCCGGCCGGAGCGCCTTGACCCGGGAAAGCAGGGCCACGCTGGCGGCGGTCTGGTCGAAGGTGGTAGAGGCGCCCACCACCGGGATGTCGCGATCAGCGATGGCACCCGCCAGCGAGTCCACCAGTGCGACAGCGCGCTCCTCGTAGCGGAACAGGTCGGCGATCGGGAAGCGGGCGTCGGCCACTTCATCGCTGTTGTAGGCTTCCACCTGGGCCAGGAAACGCTCGGTGGCGTAGCCGAAGGGCGGGGCTCCGAAGGCAGCCCGGGCGAACAGCCGGTCCCCGAGCAGCCAGTCCATGGGAGCGCTGGCGAGCCGTAGGTACTCCCGGGGGCCCACCAGGGCGCCGAAGAGGACGGTCATGTACAACGCCGCCACCTCGAAGCCCGCCTCGCGGGCGCAGGCCTGGAGCTGATGCACGCCGAGGGAGGGCCATTGGATGTTGGCGAGCGGCGGCACCACCAGGAGGCAGTCCGCCTCCGGAAGGTCCAACGACAGCGAAGCGATGTCCCGCAACAGACGTCCTCGAGGGAGCCAGGGGTTCCTATATGGCGCACGGTCGGCCTTCGGCCACCGGTGGGAACGGTAGTTGGTGCCGGTGTAGGATGCGCTCGTGCGAGCGAATCGAACAAACGCTCGGATCCTGCTCGTTCTCGCCGTGATCGCGACGGTCCTGGTCGGCGTGGCCCTCCTCCGTGCCTCCCGCGAGGGGCAGGCGCCCACGAAACCTCCAGATCTGGTGCTGATCACGGTGGACACGCTGCGGGCCGACCGCATCGGAGCCCAAGGGTATGCGGCGGCGCGGACGCCGACCGTGGATGGTCTCGCCGAGCGCGGCGTCCTGTTCTCGCAGGCGACGACACCCTTTCCCCGGACGACCCCGGCGCTGGCATCGCTGCATACGGGCCTTTGGCCCCACCATCATGGCTCGCGGGAGGTGCGCCAACCCGTGGTGCAGGGGAAGCGCCTGGCCCAGTTGTTGAATGAGCGCGGCTACGTCTCCATCGGGGTCACGGCGAACTCCACCGCCGGTAGCGCAGTCGGTCTGCACCAGGGCTTCTCCCATTTCGTCGACCGGTACGACCTGTTCATGGCCACGGCGGAAGAGGTCACCGGGCAAGCGCTCGCCCTTGTGGAGCAGGTCGAGCCGGGGCAGCAGGTATTCCTCTGGGTGCACTACAACGACCCCCACTGGGGGTACGACCCGCCGGCGTCCTGGTCACCCCTGCCCGCCACCAACGCCTGCTCCCGGCTTCGGAAGAGGAGCCTGCCCAATGGACTGGTGTTCGGAAACCACCAGGGACTGGCCGCCGAGGCCCTGGAGGATTGCAGCCAACTCTACGACGCCGAGATCGCCTACACCGATTCCCAGATCGGCTGGCTCCTTGAAGGTCTGGGGGAAGCTGGCCGCCTCGACGGCGCATTCGTGGTCTTCGCGGCGGACCACGGCGAGAACCTCGGCGAGGCAGGCCTGTTCTACGAGCACGGGCCGAGCGTGCACGACGCCAGCCTCCGGGTACCGCTCATCATCACCGGTCCCGGGGTGGCCGAGGCGAGGGTCGATGACGGCGTCGCACGGCTGGAAGATGTGATGCCCACCCTGCTCGCACTCCTGGACGTTCCGACCGCAGACTGGCCGCCCATGGACGGCCTGGACCTGTCGGCGAGGCTTCGCGGTGACCCGGACGCTCCGCTGGAGACCGACGGTCCGGTGGCCCTGGCCGAGAGCGGAAGCGCCCTCTTTCCCCGCCAGTTCGACCGGCTCGTCTCCGGACGCAAGGGGGGGCGCTACTGCTTCCACGGAGCCCGCTACTCCCTGTGCCGTGGTTACCGCGGGAAGATGGCGTTCTTCGACCACATCGCCGATCCCAGGCTCCATCGAGGGATCGAGGAAGCGCCGCCCGACATTGCCGAGCCGCTCGCAGCCCTGAGCCGCACCTGGGCGGTGGAGGGAGCGCGCGAGCGAACCGCACGCACCCCGACGTTCAAGCTGGTCGAGTACCCCCTTGCCGAGGGGGGCTACCGCCGCGCCTTGTACGACCTCCGCGCCGATCCCGCGGAGAGCCGTGACGTGAGCGCAGACCATCCCGAGGTCGTCCGCCGCCTCGCCCGACACCTGGAGGAATGGACCAAAGAACTTCCCGGGTTCGAGGCGCCAGACCGTTCCGAGGAGGACCTGGAGGACCTGCGGGCCCTCGGCTACATCGGCGATTGAGGCCGGACGGCGCGCCCGGCCCCAGACTCGGAAGGCGAGGGGCGGAGACGCCCTATTTCACAGCCTTGTAGCCGGCAACGCCAGCCATTACCCCAGCAGGTTCGACCTTGCCCTCCTCTTCGAACCAAGCGTCGTACGCATTGGCGTACTCGTCGAAGACGTTGTCGGACATGACGGCTCCCCTGGGGTAACACTGCATCCCACCTCGCCGAGGAGTCGAGATGTCCCGTCCTTTGCCGATCCTCTCACTCGTCCTCGCACTGACCGCCGCCTGCGAGCCACGAGCCCCGGACGACGCCCCCGTCGCCGCGTCGCCCACTACGGTCGTCCCCTCCGGCGAGCCCGGCGTCGCCTACGAGCCCTTCACCCTCGGTGCCCTGGAGCTGGGCGGCGACGTGTGGCCGGTCGGCCTCGCGCTGCACGAGGGGTCACTCTTCGTCGCGGACCTCCACGGGCCGGCACTGCTGCGCGTCGAGCCCTCGTCCGGCGCGATCACCGAGCGGCTCCCGGTCGACGGCTTCTTCCCGGCCGGGCTCGCCTCGGCCGGTGAGCGCCTGTACTCCACCGACCTGCACACCGACCGAATCGAGCGACTCCACCCTGCGGAGGGGCGCAAGGAATGGCCACTGCCGTACTACCAGACCTGGCCGTGGGCGGTGGCGGCCAGCGACGAGCACCTGTTCGTGCTCGACGCGCGCTACCGGAAGGTGGTGGTGATCGACCCGGTGGACGGATCCGAGATCCGCAGCTTCGATGCTCCCGGCTCGCGACCCTCCGCGCTCGCCTGGGACGGCGCCTGGCTGTGGTCGGCTGACGTCGAGCGGCGCGAGCTCTTCCGAATCGACCCAAAGACCGGCTGGGTGGTCCATCGCGTCCCCAGCCCCGCCGTCTACCCCTCGGGGATCGCGGTGGACGGCGATGAGTTGCTCGTCTCCGACCTGCAGGCCGGCAGGGTCTTCCGGGTACGACCCTACGCGGAGGCACCCTGGGTCGAGGACCAATCCGAGCGCTACCGCGTCGACTTCCGCATGGACCTGGCTGCGATCGGAACCGGGGAAATCGCGGACATCCGGGCCTCGCTGGCCATCCCCGAGACCCGTCCGGGCCAGCGCATCCTCGGCGACCTGCGCTTCGACCCGAAGCCGGTCGCCATCGAGACAGAGCCCTCGGGGCAGCGTTTCGCCGTGTTCCACCTCGACTCACTGCCGGCCGGAGAGCGGGCCCAGGTGAAGATGAGCGTAGATGTCGAGGTCTCGCGGGTGATGTTCCAGATCGACCCCGACCAGGTCGCGGCACCACCCGATCCCCTTCCGTCCGACCTCGCGTTGTCGCTCGAGGACGGGCGAAAGTACCAGCTGGACTCCAAGACGATTGCCGAGCAGACCACGGCGGCGCTCGGCGACGAGACGCGGCCCTACTTCCGCACCCGCGCCATCTACGAGGCCCTCGCCGACAGCATCGAATACGACCGGACCGGCGGATGGGGCGCTGCGCCCACCGTGCTCGAGCGCGGCACCGGCTCCTGCTCCGAGTACACCTTCGCGCTCGTCGCCATGCTGCGCTCAGCCGGCATCCCGACCCGCTACGTCGGCGCGATGGTCAAACGCGGCCCCGACGCCGGCGTGGACTTCGTCTACCACCGCTGGGCCGAGGTCTGGTTCGGCGAGCCCTGGGGCTGGGTGCCCGTGGATGCCAACCACGGCGCCAGCGAGAAACCCGAGGTGCGCGGTGACGCCTTCGGCAGCCTGAAGGGCCGTTACCTCGTCACCACCGTCAGCTACGGCGAGTCCGAGCACCTGGACTGGTCCTACAACTACGACGTCCGCTACGAGGTCGTCGGCGAGGCACGGCTCGAGTCCGAGACGCTGGCGGTGTGGACCAAGTCGGACGCGGAGTAGGGGCTCGGGTGACATGGGCACCTTGTCCTCCAGCCTGCGAACACGCATCATCCCCTTCGATGGCGCTCGTCGCGTATGCCCGCAATCAGGACTGGTCGGCCATGACGGTGCCGTTCCTGGTCCTCCACAACCCGGGCGACGAGGTGGTCGACGCCGAGCGCCTGCGAGCCTGGAGGCCGTCGAAAGGTGGTAGCCAGCCAACAAGAAACGGAGGACCGATCATGAGCACCGTCCAGATCGTGTTGATTGCTCTGGGGACCTTGCTCGGGCTCGGTGTCATCGCCCACGCAGTGCTCGTCGTCCGTACGCTCAGAAGCACCAAGAAGCCCATCCCCATCGACGACTGGGTGAATCCGACGCCGGTCGATTCGGAGCCTCTCGCGTAGCGCCATGCTCGGGCTGTACTCCCATGGGGTCTTGTACCAGGTGCTCGTGGCCGTCCTGGCCGCGCTTCCCATCCTGCTGGTGGCGCTGGTGGCCATCGTCGTTGCGCTCGTTCGTCTGCGGAGAGCGCCCCTTTGCTCCGCCATCCTCATCGGCGCGATGGCGCTAATCGTGGTGGCTACCGTCGGAGAGGCGGCGGCATCGGCCGTAGCCGCCGCAGCCTACGCCAACTTCCCCTACCACACCACCTCCACCTGGTCCGTCGCGCTGGCAGTCGGGGCGCCCCTGGTGCGTGGCGTGGTGGAGTTGCTCATCGTGGTCACGCTGTTGGGCGCGGTGTTCCTGGGGCGGGAGCGAACCGACCTGGACGAGGAGGACGCGTGATGTTCGGCGGGCTGGCCGTCGTGCCCGGGATCCTGGAGTTCTTCGTGTGGGTCTTCGCGGCGTTCGCGTCGCTCACACTCCTGCGCCGCTCCAAGCCGGCGATGGTCCTGCTGCTCGGTGCCGCCTCGTGCTTCTTCCTGCGGATCGGCACCCTGGCCGTATTCCTGGGCTGGTCGTTCAGGCTCCTACCAAGCTTCGGCTCCGCCGATCTCGCATTGGTGGCGGCGTTGCAGGTGCTGCCCGCCCTGCTCCATGCTCTCGAGCTGGCCCTGCTCGCTGCGGCCATCCTGGTCGATCGAGAACCACCCTTCGGGCGGCCCCGAGACGCGGCTCACCGAGTCGGGGGTGCCCCGGGCCCGGAGGCGCCGCGCCAGCACATCTCCCAGAACGCCCACTCGTAGCGGGACGAGGTAACGAACACCTCGCGCAGCCCCGCGAGCTTCGCCTCGGACTGCCCCGTCGCGGCGCGGTCCAGGGCATCGCGGAGCCACCGGACCTGCTCATCGTAGGCACCCTGGGCGTAGTGCGCGATCCAGTCGGCGTATAGCGGATCGGGGGAGGGCGGCTCGGCGGCGAGAGCGGTCGCGAGGTGGTTGTAGCCCCACTCGCAGGGCAACAGCGCGGCGAGCCGGGTCGCGTCGTCACCGAGGGCCGCATGGTGGAGCAAGAAGTCGATGTAGGCACGGGTGACCGGCCACGCCTCCCCTTCCAGTTCTGCGCGGGACAGCCCGATCCGCTCGGCCAATGCGAGGTGGTGCGGGCACTCCACCGTCAGGGTGAAGTGCAGCACCTCCGCGTAGCCCCGTGCCGCCTCCAAGCCTGGCGCGTGGGCGGCAGCGAGCGCGAAGGCGCGCGCGTAGGCCTGCAGGTACAGCCAGTCCTGGCGCATCCAGTTCGCGAAGGCCTCTCGCGGCAGGCTGCCGTCGAGCAGTCCCATGACGAAGGGGTGCGTCCGCTGCGCCTCCCACCAAGGGAGTGCCTCGGCGCGGAGGGTCTCGGAGAAGGTCATTTGACGGCAACCAGCGCCACGTAGCCCCCGCGATCGTATCCGGGGAGCGGCTCTTCCACCCCGTCGTTGGTGAACACCGGGTGGCGACACAGCGTCTGCCAGCTCTCGACGACTTGGAGCCCGGCCCGCTGCAGGACCGCGATCTTCTCGGCGGTCGTGCGCCAGTTGGCCCCCCCGGCCAACTCAAGGGGGTAGGGGACGGCGGGACGCACGTCCTTCACCAGGGCGTGCTCCCAGTCGCCCAGTTGCACGCCCAGGTTGTAGAGCAGTGCGTACGCCGACTCCTTGGGCACATCGGCCATCACGATCCGTCCGCCCCGAGCCAGCGCGTCCCGGACCTTGCCGACCGCCCGATCGAGATCGGCGATGTACGAAGGCGTGCCGTTGAACAGCACCGTGTCGTAGCCCTCGCCGTACTCCGCCTCCTCGGCAGTGCCGACCCGAACGGTCATCCCACGCTTGCGGGCGATCGCGGCCATCGCCTCGGCGGGCTCGATCCCCTCGGTGATCACGATGCCATGGTCGCGGGCGAGGAGCATCTCGAACAGACCCGACCCGCAGCCCACCGACAGGGTGCGGCCGGGCGCTCCGAGCGCGCGCGCGAGCATGGCCACCTCGGAACCGAGGACCCCGAGGTTCTGCTCGAACCAGGCGTCATAGGCGTTGGCGTGCTCGTCGAAGACGTTGTCGGACATGCGGTATCCCTCCATCCACCCTTGCCTGCGTCGTCCCCCCTATCTCCCTGTGTGCCGGATGTAGCGAAGTGTGGCCCTTTCCGTCCCTTGACCTCCCAAGCCTTGGTCGGTGGAGCGACCCCGGGTACATTCCCGCCCCTTTCCGGAGGCCCACATGACGCTATCCCTCTTGCTCCTCTCTGCATTCCTGGGGAACGCGTGGGCGGATCAGCCGGAGATGGAGGCCCGCGCACGCGCCGTGCTCGATGACATGGTGATGTCCAGGGGCGTGGCCGATGGTTGGCAGGCCGAACCACGCCTGGTGGCGCCTTGGGCAGGCGGGACGCGGGTCCGCGCCCGGCAATCGGTATTGGGCATCCCAATCGTCGGGCGGGAGTTGATCGTCTCCTTCGATCCCGACGGCACCCCTACTCGTGTCGACGGGCGCATGGTTCCGGAAGTCCGCTTGGACCCGACGCCCATCGTCTCCTCGGCGGAGGCGGTGCGGCTTGCGACCGAGGCAGTGCGGGCACAGGGACATGGCAGCCTGGCCTGGGAGCCCCGTCACGCCCTTCGGGTGTGGTTCGATCCTGGAGAGCAACCCCACCTGGTGTGGCAGATCGACGTCGGGGCGGGTGCGCCGTTCACCACCTGGCGGGCGTTCGTGGATGCGCACGACGGCAAGCTGCTCGCGCTCGGGGAGACCCTGGTCCAGGCGCGCGGCAACGTGTACCCGACCAACCCGGTGGTGAGCGAGGTCACCGAGGTCGAGCTGTTCGTGACCCAGAACCAGCTCCAGGGCCCCTATGCCACCGCCTGGTCCTGCGACACCTGGTCCAGCCAGTCCGGCTGCACCGCAAAGAGCCGCCACGCCGTGGCGGACGAGGACGGGAACTTCCTGTTCCCACCAGACCCGGGCTCCCTGGACGACCCCTTCGCCGAGGTCCAGATGTACTACCACCTGGACCGGATCGGGGCGTTCTACGCGGACCGCTTCGGGCTCGACATGCCGCAGATGGAGGGGTTGGTCAACTTCGACTACGCGAACGCCTTCTACGGAGACGCCGACGGCGATGGGATCGGCGAGGTGGCCTTCGGGCAGACCGGGGACATGGACTTCGCCTACGACGCGGACGTGGTCTACCACGAGTACACCCACGCGGTGTTCGGGGAGGTGGTCGACCCGGGCTTCTTCTCCTCGGACGAGTACGGCCTCGTCCGCGCCACCGCGGGCCTGAACGAGGGGACTGCCGACCTGTTCGCGATTGCGCTGACCGGCGATCCCCTGATGGGCGAGTATTCCGGAAGCGCATTCGCGCCTTTTGACGAGCCGATCCGCGACCTCCGCAAGGTGCGGCGTTGCCCCGATGCGGTGTACGGCGAGTCCCACATCGACGGCGAAATCTGGGGTTCCTTCGGCTGGCGGATGATGGATGACGAGCGAATCGGTGTCGATGTCGTCACCGAGCTTGTCTACGCCGCCATGCTCACCTGGCCCTCGGACATGACCTGGCCCATCGCCGGGGAGTCCATCGCCACCACTGCCGACGAGATGCTCGACGCCGAACTCATCGACGAGACCACCCACGCCGCGATCTACGAGATCGGCCAGAGGACCGGCGTCATCGGTTGCGGCCGCGTCGTCCGCCTCGACGAGGGCGCGACGCCGACCCAGGTGATTCGGCACATGCGCTTCCTCGGCGAAGGTGAGGGCCTCCCGCTCGAGAACCAGTTCAGCTTGGACGTGCCGCTCTTCGCGCACGCGGTCGAGTTCCGCGTCACCGAGTTCACCTCCGGCCACCCGAACTTCGGTTGGAACGTCTACGTCCGACGGGGCACGCACATCGTCCATGAGTTGGTGGACATCGAGACCAACTTCGGGACCATGCAGCTCCCGGCCCCCGCCGACTACGACTACGTGATCGAGGGGTCGGGACAAGAGGGGGTCATCCGGCTCACCCCCGACAGTTTGGACGCCCCCCTGGCCCCGGGCGCCACCTACTTCTTCTCCATCACCTCACGGGCAGATGGAGAGATCAACGGCTACGCATCGGCCGACATCACCGTGGAGGGGGAGGTGCTCTTCAACTTCGCCGAAGAGGGCGTGGCCTGTGGTTGCGGCGCCCCCGCGGGTGTGCCCGCGAGCCTGGTGTGGCTCGTTCCCCTGGCGTGGGTCGCCGGGCGCCGCCGCAAAGAACCCTGATCCGGGTCAGAGGGAGACGACGGCAGCGGGCCAGCAGTCCACCATCAGCCATACCCGCACCTCGGGGGGCAGGCTGGTCGCGGGCACCGATACGGTGACGACCCCATCCGATGCCTCCACCCGGGTGTGGGTGCCGTAGGCGAGCGGCACCGGGGCACCCGTTTCGGCGTCGAGCGCTAGCAATGCCAACCGATGGTCCTCGAGGGCGAATGGAGGCGACAGCGTGGCCTGCAACCTGCCCTCCGCCAACCCCATCTCCACCGGCCCCGGATCGATGTCCGTCGCCATCCCGCGCGGCTCCAGCAGGGAGGCCCCGAACACGTGGAGCACGTCGGTGTCCGGGTTGCAGAACCCGAGGCGACGGAGGAACACCCCGTAGAACGGGATCCCGTCGCAGGCGGTGCGAGCCGTCACCACCGCTCCGCTGGGGGCTGCACCCGTGCTGTCCAGGAGGGCCGAGACGCGAAACTGATCGATCGCCAATGCGGCATTCATCACCTCCAGGGACATGCCCCCGTCGGCCTGCAGCACCAGGCCACCCTCTCCCCAGGTCACCTCGACCGGAAACATGGCGCGGGTGCTGGGGTCGGGCGCTCCGTCCGCAGTCGCACCGATCACCCAAGCCACGCCCTGCGTTCCGTCGAACTCCACCAATCCGACGAGGTAGTGCAGCGCGTCGAACCCGATCTGGTTGTAGCTGGGGAGGATGGCCGGTAGGGGCGCCGCGAGCCGGTACAACTCCCATTGCGCTCCGGGCGCCGCTCCGGGCAGCGAAGACGGGCCCGCGCGGTCCAGCGCGAAGGTGAAGGTCTCCGCGAACACCCCGCCCACATTGCCGCCCTCGAACCGAAGGCCCTCCCGTTCGGGATCCACCAGCACTTGCCCGGAGACGGTGATGGTGACCTCTTCGCCCTCCCACCCGCTCGGTGACGGCACGACGGTGAGGAAGCGGCGGTCGGCGCTGACCACGACCTCGATGGGGACATCTGGCGTCACCGCGACGTCCACGCTTGCGGTTTCGATGAGCGCGAGGAAGGTGTCACCCGCCTCTCGGGCCACCAGGCTGAGCGCCAGGGGTTCGGTCGGCTCGAGGACTGCGGGGGCATCCAATTGCAGGCTGCCGTACCGGCTGGTCGCGTACAAGAACATCCCGTCGTCAGGAAGCTCCTCGCCACCGCTCGCGCAGCGCGGGTCCTCGTTTTCCAGGCACCAGTCGTAGGGTACGAAGAACACCTCGCCGCTCTCGCCCGCGAGCACGATGCCGTCCCAACCGAGCGCCGGAGAGCTGTTGAGGTCGTTGCGGTCCCCCTCCACGAGTTGGATGGACCACCGCAGGGTCCCGTCGGGGTCCAGCACGTAGAGCCGACCATCGCCAGCGCCGAAGTAGATGAGGTCGTCGGCCCCGATGGCCGGAGAGGACCGGATCGGCTCGGGGGTATCGAAGGCCCACACCACCGAACCACTGTGGGGGTCGAGGGCGTAGACCGTGCCATCCGCCGCCGGTTGCACCATGGTGCCGTCAGAGAGGCGGCCGGGGCTGGCGTACAAATGGTCCCGCGCCCCGAACGCCCACATTGGCTCCCCGTCGACGGCATCATAGGCGCGCAGGTACCCATCGAAACCGCCCACGTAGACCCTCCCGTCCGCCAGGAGCGGGCTGGCGGCCACCGAACCGAGGCTCTCCCCAGAGGCCCACTCCTGCTCGCCCGTCGCCCCGTCCAACGCGAAGACATTGCCGCCGATGCCAACCAGGTTGTTGTTGCCGATGTAGAGCCGTGCGGACTCGGCGTCGACAGCCGGCGACGACCAGGTCTGATCCAGGGTGCGAAAGCGCCACCGAACCTCGCCGGACTCGCGATCGAGGCCGTAGATGAAGAAGTTGTCGTTGGGCACCACGAGGTCGCCGGAGGGAAGCATTGCCACGTTGCCCTCGAACCACCGGATGAAGGCATCGTTGACCTCCGGCTCGTCCGCGGCGAACGACCACTGGAGATCCCCGGTGGCGGCGTCGAGGGCATAGACGTGGCCATCGCCGCTACCGAAGTACACCAGGCCGCGATCATCCAGCAGCGCCGCCGAGTCGATGATCTCGCCCGTCTCGAAGGACCACTCGAGGGACCCGTCCGGGCCCAGTGCGTAGAACACCCGGTCGGCCGACCCGAGGTACACGGTGCCGTCCCCACCGATCACCGGGGCGCTGAAGATCCCCTTTCCGGTCGCGAATGTCCACGGCTCGCCGGCACCCTCCGCGGCGGTCGACAGCCCGCGTCCATCCTGCACCGCCGTGCGACGGAACTTCGGCCATGGGCTGTCGGGGGCCAGCGGCACCTCGTAGTCAGGAGCGGGCCGCGCGGAACAGGCGGCGAGCAGAACGAACCAGGCGATGCGAGACATGCTCGCCTCCTCAACCGCCCTCGAGAAGTCGAGCGACGAAGTCCAGGTGGTGATCCAGCCCCGGCGGCTCCCGGCCCTCCACCACGGCTCCGGTCGCAGCGCCCTGCATCGCAGCCATGGTGATGGCGAGGATCGACGGGTAGTCGGGGTTGGAGAAGACCGCGGGCGGCAACACCTGCGAGGCGGCCCTCACCAGCTCCGCGTAGTGCGCCTCGAGCATGGGGGACAGCTCGGCGCGCAGCGCAGCGTCGGTGCGAGATGCCGCGTACAGTTCCAGGGTGGCCACCGCCTCGGCGTTCGCGAAGGCGCGCCACAGCATCGCGACGGCCCCGCGCACCCGCTCGGGGTCCGGCAGGTCGGAGAGGTGGGTGAGGAGATCCTCCGCGAGCCGGCCGTACAGGCGCTTCACCGCCGCGACGAGCAACGTGCTCTTGCTCGGATAGTGCTGGAACAACGCACCCTGCGAGAGACCGGCCCGCTTGCAGATCTCGGTGGTGGTCGCGCCCTGAACCCCGAGGTCGACCAGGGCTTGGATGGCGGCCTCTTCCAGGCGACGCATCGAGGAAGCGCGGCGCTCGGCCTGGGTCCTGCGGGGGGCAGAGGGCATGGTTCCTCCGGGGAGATGTCTCTACCCCGGCACAAACATACCGACAACTCACTATGTAAATGTCTCTGGCTTGTCACGAGGAGCGACGCCCAGCAGATGGCGTCACCGACGGCTGAACAGCCGCAGGAACAGGATGCGGAAGCCGAACTCGCTCATGGGTCATGGGAACCTTGTTCGGACCGCCAGGAGCTGACGGTATGATGTCCGGTACCGAGTAGTCAGGCACAGACCCATCTGCGCTTTCCCCTCCAGAACCCGCCCGAGGGTCCGAAGGGGATCAGGGAGGGAAACCCCATGCCCCGTCCGCCGCACTCCACGGAACCGTCTCCGCGCCGGGTGGAGGGCATGACGCGGGAGGAGTTGTGCGCGCACTACCGCTCGCGGGTGGAGATCATCGCCAGGCGGGTGGGCCCGTGGCGCCACAACGAGGTGACGAAAGACGACCTCGTCGCCTATGGGATGATCGGGTTGCTCGAGGCCTTCGACCGGTACGAGACCGAACGAGGCATCGCGTTCGCGGCCTTCGCCGACTACCGCATCCGCGGAGCGATGCTCGATGCCCTCCGCTCACACGATCCCTTCTCCCGCAGGCGGCGCGACCTCGCCAAACGCATGGGCCGAGCGACCGAGTCGATCCGCCAGCAACAGGGTCGGGAGGCACGGCCGGAGGAGGTCGCGGATGAGCTTGGGGTGAGCCTCGATGAGTACTGGCATGCCCACGAAGAAGTGCAGCCCGTCCACGAGGTGTCGATCCACGCGCCGGTCTTCGATGACGAGGACCCGGCTGCGCCGCTGCTCGAGCGGATCATGGACGCCTCGGATCGCGCCGCTGACTCCAAGTTCCTTGCCCGCAAGGTCCGCCACCACCTGCGCGAGGCCATCTGGAAACTGCCAGAGCGGGAGCGGGAGATCGTCCTGCTGTACTACGGCCGTGACATGACCTGCGCCGAGATCGGCGCAGCGTGTGGGGTAACGCTGTCCAGGGTGTCGCAGATCCTCAGGGTGGCGCGAGGACGACTCCGTCACCGGCTGAAGGCCGTCGTGGATTCGGCCGATGTGGCCGCGATGGAAGGAATCCCCAAGATGACCCCGGCCTTCGTGCCTCGCCGCGTGAGTGGCCAGCAACAGGTGGAACCCGAACCAGAACAACCGCCGGACCCAGGGAGGCCCGACCGATGACCAAACGCGACGAAGACCGGAAACGACCGCCCGGCACGCCCCGTGCCACGTCGCGACGCGTTCTCCCCGAGGGGCTCGCGGTCCCGGACGAGGAGGAGGTCCGGCCGGATGTGGTCGAAAAAGCACGTGCCGACGTGAAGCGACGCTCGCTGCACCAGGAAGTGGACATCGACCACGTCATGAACAGCCTGCTCCCCGACCTCTGAGTCAGGGTCGCCGTGTCGATCAGCCCCCGAACCAGACGCTGAACTGGACAGTACCGCCGGTGACGAGCGCGGTGTCCACGTCGCCGAGCAGTACCCCGAGGGCCGGGACCACGTAGACGCCGACGCCGATGTCCCCCTGGTACTGGATGCCGAACAGCACCTCCGCATCGACCACCAAGCCGAAGGGATTGCCGAACAGATCGACCCCGCCCCCCGGTGCGACCACCCCCTCCCACCCGCCTTGGAAGCTCGGGCGGGCCAGGATGTAGTAGGCATTGGCCCCCAGGAAGATCTCGTCGTTGGAGAGGCTCACCAGGGTCTCCAGCGCGTGGACCTGGATGATCAGCGGGTCCAGGCGGAGGTCGAAGCTGGGGAAGAACCCCATGCTGGTGCTCGGGTAGTCAGCGTTCAGGCTGTAGCCGAGGCCGACCACCGCCCCGGTGCCCACACCTACGGTGGTTCCGATCCCGGCGCCCCAGGCGGGGGTGGTGAGCGCGAGCGCGGCGACGACTGCGAGATTCCTCATGGCATCCTCCAAGCGCCGTAGGATAACGCAGTTCGGGCGTGGCTGATCATTCTGTGCGGCGGCAGGTGGAGCCTGCTCAGACGTTCATGGCCAAGATCACCGCCAAAAGGGCCAGCATCGCCGCCAAGGTGAGCCACACCACGGACGACAGCGGCTCTTCGCGGCTCGCGGCGCCGCGGGTCGGGCCAACCGGGACCTCGGTGACCAGGTCTTCGGGGTCGTACTCCCGCTCGCCGCAGGGGACATCGGTATCCAACTCCGAGGGGTCGAATCCGAGGTCGAACTGGCCGGCGTACAACACCGTCGCGGCGTCTTCGATTGCGTCCACGGCATCGTCAAGAGGCGGTCGCTTCTGTGGCACGTCCTACAGCGTACGTCGAGACCCTGGCCACCCGCGCGGCAAAAGAAGAAGACGGCACACGATCAGGCCCAATCGCTACCAGGGTCCGACGCGCAGCCCGAACACCCCGCCGCGCACCGCTTCCCCGAGCGCCTTCAGATCCGGGTACATGGCCTTGTCGTGCACCCACCTCTGCACGCGGGCGCGCACCTTGTCATAGGCGGCCATGGTCCCCGCACCACCACGACGCGGTGGCACCTCCTGCACCTGTCTGTCGGGGCCCACCACCTTTCCGCTCAAGTGGAAGTCGAGGCCCTGGGCACCGCACAGCAACTCGATCGCCAACACGTCCGCCAGGGCCTCCAGGATCTCCAGCGCGCCGCGTGCGGCGATGGGCCCCATGGAGACGTGGTCCTCGTGGTGCTGGATGGTAGGGATGGTGTCCACCGAGGCCGGGAAGGACAACCCCTTGCACTCGCTCACCAGCGAGGCTGCCGTGTACTGGGCCAGCATCAGTCCGCTGTTCAGGCCGGTGTCCTGCAGTAGGAAGGAGGGAAGGCCCGAGAGCTGACCGTAGGTCATCCGGAAGGTGCGCCGCTCGGACATCGACGCCACCTGGGTGAGCGCCACTTTGAGGTGGTCCATGGCGAGCGCTACGGGCGCCCCATGGAAGTTGCCAGCCTCGATGACCTGGGCGCTCGCGAACACCAGCGGGTTGTCGCAGGCCCCGTTCAGCTCCCGGGTGACGATTTCCTCCACGTACAGAAGGGCATCCCACGCTGCCCCCAGTACTGCCGGCGCGCACCGCAGGGAGAAGGGATCCGGCTTACGGCCGTGGCCCACCAGCTCGGAGCCGGCGAGCGCGTCCCGCAGGCGGGCACCGACCCCGATCGCGCCCGGATGGCGACGGCCGCCGAGGGCCAGTTCGTGCAAACACCCGAGGTCGGCCCGGTTGACCTCGAAGGAGAGTGCGCAGGCCGCCTCGGCGGTCTCCATCAATCGACGAGCGCGGACACAGGCGACCGCCGCCATCGCGGCGGTGACGGTCGCGCCGTTGATCAGGGAGAGCGCCTCCTTCTGGTCGGGTTCCATTCGAGGCAGGCCCGCCATGGCCTCTGCGGCGGGGACCTGGTCGCCGTCCTTGTAGGCCTGTCCGCCCCACCCACATGCCACCTGCAGGATGTGGGCAAGGGGCGCCAGGTCGCCGGCGGCGCCCACCGACCCCTGGGCGGGCACCACGGGCACCACGTCCGCCTCCAGCATGGCGAGCAGCACGTCCACGCACCGGGAGCGAGCGGCGGTGGTGGCGGTGGCGAGCACGTTGGCCCGCGCCGCCATGGCAGCGCGCACCAGGTCGCGCGGGAGCGGGTCTCCCACCCCGGCACAATGCCCCACCACGAAGCGCCGAATCAGCTCCTCTTCCCCTGCCGGCGGCTCGCCGCCCACCAACTGGCTCCACTTCTCCCGGAGCACCGTGGGCGCTTCCCCGAGGCGATACCACCGCGCGGTCTCGTCCATGCGCTCCCGCGCCGTCTCGTCCAGAATCGCCGGCGACCCCGTCGCGACCCGGGCGAGGGCCTCCAGGGTGAGGTTCTCTCCATCGAGGACGACCGGTTCGGCTTCAGACATCGTCCAGCCCCCCGAGCGGCCCCACCGCGTCCTGCACCCGACGCACCAGGGGGCCGTCCGAGATGATCGCGGCGAGACGCTCGATGTCCTCCGCCGGACTCGCGCCGCCGGTGCGTCCGATCGCCTCCCTCACCACCTCCAGGGCCGCTGCCGAGCCCACTCCGAGGGTGACCGGTCCCTCCTCTGCCTGCCGCCACCACAGACCGTGGGCGGCCGCGAGCAGCTCGATCGCCACCACGTACCGGCTGTTGCGCACCACGCGTGCCGCCCGCCGCGCCGCGGTGGTGGACATGGCCACCAGGTCCTCCTGGTCCTCACAGGTGGGGATCGAGTCCGCCGAAGCCGGCCAGGCGAGGGACCGGTTCTCGCTCACCAGGGCGGCCGCGGTGGTCTGCGGAACCATGAGCCCCATGCCCGGCCGGTCCTTCTGGACCAGCAACGGGGGCAGCCGCTGGGAGAGTGACCCGGTGGTGAGGCGGTAGATCCGTCGCTCGGACAGCGCGGCCAGCTCGCACATGGCCAGCTTCAGGTGGTCGCACACCATCCCCACCGGCTCCCCATGGAACAGCCCCGCGGAGACCGCCTTGTTGATGTCGTCCAGGTCGGGGAGGATCAGCGGGTTGTCGGTGGCGGCGTTCAACTCCACCCGGAGCTGGCCGTGCACGTACCGGAGCGCGTCGCGGACTGCCCCGAGGATGTCGGGGGTACAGCGGAGGGAGTAGGCATCCTGGACCTTGCCGGGAATGGAGTCGGTGAGATCCGAGCCGGCCAGGAGCCGGTTCAGGTCGTCCACCACCGCCATCCGGCCGGGGTAGGGGCGCAAGGGGAGCAACTCGGGAAGCAGGGGCCGGCTTACCCCGCGCAGGGCCTCCCAGCTCATCGCGGCCGCCACCTCCGCGGCCCGGACCAACTGGGCGGCGTCGTGACAGGCCAGCGCCGCCAGGGCCGTGGTGAGCTGGGTCCCATTGCACATGGCCAGCCCTTCCTTGTGGCCTGGGACGAGGCGCTCCAGACCCGCGTGCGCCATGGCCTGCTCGCCGCTGAAACGCTCTCCTTGGTACCAGGCGAAACCGCTGTGCTCGGTGACCCAGCCTTCTGGGGCCTGGAACACCACCAGCGCGAGGTGGGCCAGGGGCGCGAGGTCCCCCGAGGAGCCGCAGGAGCCCTGGGAGGGGACTTCGGGGAGGACGCCTTCGTTGAGCATCGCGAGCAGGGTCTCCACCAGCACCGGCCGGCACCCCGACGCCCCCTTGGCCAGCGCGTTGGCCCGCAGCAACATCATCGCCCGGGTCGCGTCCTCGGGCACCGGAGGGCCCACCCCTGCGGCGTGGGACTGCACCAGGTTCCAGGAAAGCTGCCGACTCTGGAGGCGCTCGATGCGGAGCCGCGACAGGGACCCGAAACCGGTGTTCACCCCGTACACCAGCAGCGGCTCGTCGCCGTCGGTCCGCACCTCCCCCTCGGCCACCCGCCCCACCCACGCGCAGCTCTCCCTCATGCGGTCCCGGGCGGAGGGGGCCAGCCCTACTGGCTGCCCGCCCCGCGCCACCTGGACCACGCCGTGGAGGTCGAGGGATTCCCCATCGAGCAGGAGGGTCTCCATGACCACGTCCCCAGAATGAGACCAGAGGGTACGCCAGGGCACCCACCCCCTCAAGCCCTGTATGCTCCGCGCGATGCGTGACGAAGACCCCTACCGCAGCCCACTGCACTACGACCTGGAATACCAGGACAAGACCGAGGACGTCGCCTGGTACGTCGGCCTGGCGCGCGCCCGCGGTGGCCCCGTGCTGGAGCTGGGATGCGGAAACGGTCGCATCACCTTGGAAATCGCCCGCGTTGGAGCGGAGGTCCATGGGATCGACAAGAACCCCCAGATGTTGCAGGACCTGGAGCGCAAGCTGCGCGCCGCTCCAGAGGAGGTCCGGCTGCGGGTTCGGTACGTCCTCGGCGATTTCCTGGAGTTGGAGGGGCCGGCCCGCCACCCGCTGGTGATCCTGCCCTTCAACGCCATCCACCACTGCCACCACCACCGCGAGGTGCTCCGTCTCCTGCACGGGGTGCGCTCCTGTCTCCGCCCCAAGGGCCTGTTCGCCATGGACATGTACCGACCCTATCCGGAGCTGTACCAGCGCGATCCCGAGGAGCACTACTGCGAGCGCGACTTCACCCACCCCCACTCTGGAGCGCAGATCCACAGCTGGGAGCAGAGTTGGTA
>JAFDJI010000852.1 GCA_019307545.1 Deltaproteobacteria bacterium
CACGAAGGCCGACTTCGGCTTCGGGATCCACCGATTGGCCACCAACACCACGTGCACCCGCCGGCTTTGCGAGGCACGAACCAGGATCTCCTTCACCGCCCGGGGTGCGGCATCGGCGTCTACCCAGATGGTCACTGTGATGGCCTCGGGGGTGGCGAAACCTGTAACCTCCGAGGACTCCACACCGAATGGGACGGGTAGCGAACCATGGGCGAATCCAAACGCACGCTGGCGATCGACATCGGGGGTACCGGGCTCAAGATGCTGGTCCTCGACCCCGCGGGCAAACGCCTCACCGAGCGCGCTCGCGTCCGGACCCCTCGGCCCGCGCTCCCCGACGCGATCCTCGACGCCCTCATGGGCATGGTCGAGGCCCATGGGGACTTCGAACGGGTCTCCTGCGGGTTCCCCGGGGTGGTGCACGACGGGGTGGTGAAGAACGCGCCCAACCTACACCCCGCATGGGGCAGCGTGGACCTGGCTGGCGCCCTGCAGGATCGAACCGGGAGGCCCGCCCGCGTGTGCAACGACGCTGACGTGCAGGGGTATGCGGTGGTCCAGGGCCAGGGGGTGGAGTTGGTCGTCACCCTGGGAACGGGCTTCGGCTCGGCGCTCTTCGTGGACGGCAAGCTGGTCCCCAACCTGGAGTTGGGCCATCACCCCTTCCGCAAGGGGCGCACCTACGAGGAAGCGATCGGCAAACCCGCGCTCCAGTCCATCGGCAAGAAGCGGTGGAACCGCCGTCTCGCAAAGGCGATCCCCCAGTTGGCGAGGCTGTTCAACTACCGCCGCCTGTACCTCGGCGGCGGGCACGCCCGGCTGGTGCGGTTCTCCCTGCCCGAGAACGCACAGGTGGTCTCCAACGAGGCGGGATTGCTCGGGGGCATCGCACTGTGGCGGGACAACGAGCCGGCACCGGCCTGATGGATCGGCTGTCAGCGCGCGGGGTTGACCGCCGCCACGTCGTAGACCCCGTCCTGTACCCCCGGGCCGGTTCCCCTCAGGTGTTCGTCGAAGAAGACGGTGGCGTAGTACCGAATCACCGGGTTCGACTCCTCCAGGGGGAGCCAGGCGGTGGGACAGTCCTCGCCCGCCGGATCGGGCACCGCCTCGGGGCACCCGTCCGTCCCCAGTTGCACCAGACCTGCCAAGAGAAGGGTGTTCAGATCGTCCCGCTCCTCCAGCAGCGCCTCGGCGAAACCCCCCAGGTCGAGGGTGCAGAAGTCTGAGAAGGCGAGGTGACCCGCCCCGGCGATCGCCAACAGGTCCCCCACACTCTCGGCGTGTTCCTCCTGGATCGACCCGTAGGAAGCGATGTAGTCGCAGGTCCCCGCCATGCGCAGGAGCGGGACGTCGCGGGTCACCGGCCCACCACCCGCCATGGGGAGCAGCGCGTCGAATTGGGCATCGTCCTCACCGACCCGGGTCGTGGTCCAGCCCCCGGCGGAGTGCCCCGACAGGCCGAGGGCCCCGGTGTCCAGGATCCCCTCGAAGACGCCCTTTTTCTCCTCGTTCGCCTCGTCCACCCAGTCCAGGATGGCGTCGACGTGAGGCGGAGCAGGGTCCTCTCCCCCGAGCTGACATCCGGCCAGGGGTGGCGAGAAGATGCAGGGGAGCAGGTCGGCGAGGGCGCGACCCGCATGATCGGTCGCCACCACCACATAGCCGCGAGACGCCAGGTGCACGGTGAAGTCCACCGACTGGACGCGGGTGCCTCCGAGGCCATGGGAGAACACCACCACGGGGTACGGCTCCTCCGGCGGGCGCACCTCGGAATCACGCACCGCGCCCGAGGGGATGAGCGGTAGTTCGATCTCCCCAAGCCGTTCCGAGACGTGGTCGGGAACGAACGACATGAAGTCCACGTCCTCGGTGGGTTCGTCCGCGGCATCGTCCCGGGCCGGGTACCACACCTCCAGGACGAGCCCATCGTGCTCCATGGTGCGAACCCCGACCGGAACGCCGGTCTCTGCGGGGTCGGCAGGAAGGTCCAGAGGCTCGATGTGGGTACAGCCCACCAGGAGCACAGTCAGCAGGGCAAGGCGTTTCATACCCGCCTCCTACCCAAAGGAGGCAAAAGACGCCATCCACCTCACCCGTCCCGTAGGTCCGGGTCCGCCTTCGGCTTGTTCCCGAGGATCGCGTCGATCCGCTCCAGGACCTCGGGCGTCAGCCTCGGCAACAGGTCGAGGGCCTTGGTGTTCTCGTGCACCTGTTCCACCCGCGACGCGCCGGTGATGACGGTGCTGACATGCGGGTTGGCCACGCACCAGGCGATGGCGAGTTGCGCCATGCTCCCGTCG
>JAFDJI010000853.1 GCA_019307545.1 Deltaproteobacteria bacterium
GGCGCTAGGCTTTCGCAGCGCGGATGGCGTCAACGCCGAAGCCTACGGGACCCTTCGCGACAACTGCGGCGCGGGCGAACCTTGGTCGTGTGCCTTTCTCGAAGAGCGTGGGTTGGCGCCATAGCGGTGGTTGATAGAATCACCCTCATGCCGAACCTGCATGAACCCCGACCAGTGCTCCCGTCGATGGCTGGAGTCGGCGCTTCCCACGTTTCTGGACGCCGAGGCACAGGTTGAACTCGACGGAGAGTTGTTTGTGCACCTCGATGTTCGTAGCGACAACCTGTGTCTGTTGCAGGGGCGCGCGGTGTTTGTGGACTGGAACTCCGCACACAGGGGAAATGCGCTCATCGACAAGGTCTTCTGGGCGCCCAACCTTCACGTGGAGGGCGGCCCATCTCCGGGTGACTTCGTAGGGTACAAACCAGAATATGCCTGCCTCGTGGCTGGTTTCTTCGCTGCTTGTGCGGGTCTGCGCGCTGATACCCCCAACCTCGAACGCATCCGGAAGCTCCAGCAGGGTCAGCTTCGGATCGCCTTGCCATGGGCCTGTGTGTCCACCGGCGTGACACCGCCAGACCCACGTTGAAGCGGACCCGATACGGCTTGTCCGACCCGTTGGTTGAGTCTGCGGGCTGACCCGGATCAGGTCGTGACGTCGATGGTGTAGCGGACCTCGTACCGGGCGTTGCGGCGAAGGCGCGCATTGAGAACGTGGACCTGGCTTCCGAGCCCACCGAACGGGATCCAGATCCCGTCGACGAAGTTGGCCGCCACGATGACCGGATTGCTCTGCTTCCCGAGCAGATCATCCGGGTCCGAGATGCCGGCGATGGCGCCCACCAGGACGGCGGCGATCCCAGCCCCCGGGAGCCATACCCAGTTGCCCAGCTTGCCGAGGGCCCAGCGGCCGCCATTGGCGATTCGCCGGGGCAAACTGCCGCGTCCGAAGTCCTCCTCCCACAGCTCCAGGTCGAGCCAGTACAGGCGGTTCACGTGGATGGTCTGGTTGACCACAGCGTCCTGAATCGACTGCTCGCCGCCCGTTGTCAGCGTCCAGGCGCCCCGGGGGGGGCGCTGGTAGAAGGGCCGGTGCGAGCCGTCCAACCGGAAGCGCCAGCGAACGTAGACCTCGTCTTCGCCCGACTCTTGCTGATCGACACAGCGCACCGAGTTCAGCGTGATCATGACCCGTGCCATCGCCACCTCCGCATTCCCACTAGCCGATGGCCGCCGCCTCATCGATGTCCCGGGCGCTCTCGAAGCGTGTGATCGCGCGCCGGGTGGTCAGGTACAATCCTGCCTTCAGAAGGGCCCAGCCCATCGCCACGGCCATCATGATGACCATCAGACCGCCGAACACGGGCCCAGCATACTCGGCGAACTCCGCCGGCATGCTCGGGTCCGCGGTCAAGGCCCTGCCGAAGTCCTCGCCCGTCTTTTGCCAGTTGAAGACCGTGTAGAGCAAGCTCCACAGGGCGCTGGCGATCTCGAAGAACACGCCGAACAACAGAACCGGCTTCAGCACTCGGAAGCCCGCCCTTCGCTTGGAGAGGCCCAGCCCTGCGCCCACGATCAACCCAAGCGACAGGATCAGCTTGAGCCCCAACTGGAGCACCATGTTGGGCACCACCCACCATGCCTGTTCGGCCTTGATTTCAGCGAGGATCTCGGCCTGCTCGGAGCCGACCAATGCTGTGGGCGCCGCGATCTGGCCCCAGAGAAAGCCGAAGGTGCTCCAGCAAGTCGTGGCGGTGCCCAGGAGCCCCAGGGCAAGGCACAGGGCGAGCCAAAAGGTCAGTGCCGTGCCGAGCTTGCTGTCTTCCGAAGGGGGCTGCCACGGGTCCACGATTCCACGCTCCTCCAGTCGAGGCGCATCCTAAGCAGGGGCCGCGGGTGATGCACATTTGCAGCAGCGGGAGGCACATGCACGGGCCACAGTCGTCGCCCTCACACCTCTGTGGCCCGTGAGGGATGCGGGCCAGCACGCATGTAGGCGCGGCTCATGGGAAGTCGCGCAGCAAGCGCCAGTGCTCTCCCTCGATGGCGAGCATTCCGTCACGGACCAACTCGTCGATGATGCCCTGCACCACGGCAGCGGTGGCGCCGTCCTTGTTCACGTAGTCGCAGTAGTCTGCGACGCGGGCCAGATTCGGCAGCTGGCCGGACCGCATGGCGCCAGCATCGGTGATGGCGTGGAGGATGATGCTCCGCGGCGATGGGATCGCTTGGAGGGCGAACTCCTTCATCGCCCGCCGCAACATCCCGATCGACAAGCCGAATCGCTCGCATGCTTCGGCC
>JAFDJI010000014.1 GCA_019307545.1 Deltaproteobacteria bacterium
GGATGTCCAGATTTGTCGAGTGTTGGCACCGCATCTGAAGAAGCACGACATGGTCTTCGTCGGCATCGACGTGATTGGAACCTGGCTGACCGAGATCAACCACACGTCGCCCACCGGCCTCCGGGAGATCAACCGGTTGTACGGCATGAAACTGGAAGCAGAGCTGGTCGACTGCGTCGAACAACGCGTGGCCGGGACCCTGGAGGGTGTATGAAGGCGTTCCTCGTTTCCCTGTGCACGCTGTTGCTGACCGGTGCGGCACCTCGAGCTGTCGCCCAGGACGAGGGCCAAGGTCCGGAGGACCTGGAGACCGTGACCGCAGGGCGGCATACGCCGTTGGTACTGCCAGAGGACTGGGAGAATCCGCTGCGACAGGAGGGCCTCAGCCCCAAGGAGGCCCATGAGCTGCCCTTCGGCATCGAGGCGTACCGAGGCTCGGAGCAACTCGGCCTAAACCCCGGGTACATCGACGGGGTCCGGGCCGGGCTGCACCTGATGTACCTCCGCGACTACAAGGGGGTCCGCGAGCACTTCGCTGCCCTCGACGAACGATTCCCCAACACAGGAATCTCTGCGGTGGCCGACACCCTCGTGTGGCAAGTCCTGATGCTCGAGAACTTCGACTACAAGTACGACAGCCAGTACTGGGTGACCACGAGACGGGCGCGGGAAGAGCTGGAAGCGGCACTGGAGATCCCCGGGAGCGAGGGGTGGGAGCACTTCCTGATGGCGGGTGTCGTCGGGATCGAGTCCATCCACACCATGCGCCAGGAGCGCTACCTGCCGGCGCTACAACTGGCCTTGGACGCCATGGCGGAAGCCGGGAAGGCGAAGGAGGCTGCGCCCGGGTTCACCGACCTGCTTCTCGCGGACGGGATGTACAACTACTGGCGCACCGTGGTGACGCAGAACAGCAGGATGCTTCCCGACTTCGGAGACCTCCGCATGGAGGGCTTGGAGCAGATGCGCACCGTGGAGTCGGAAGGCGTGTTCCTCGGCCCGCCCGCATCGCTCGCCCTGGCCTTCAGCTACATCGAGGAGCACAAGCTCAAGGCAGCGCTCTCTGCCTGTGCCCGGAACGCGCGCCCCTACCCCGACAACATCATCAACAACCTCCTGTTGGGGCAGGTGCAGACCTACATGCGCCGCTATACCCCGGCGATGGCTTCCTTCGACCGCATCTTGGCGGTCGCCCCGAACAACAAGCGGGTTCGCTACTGGCGAGGAGTGACCCTCCTCCGGTCCGGGCGCAGTCCTGAGGCCGAGCAGGAGTTGCTCACCTACCTCGCCTTCGACTACCTGGAAGACCACCAGCGGGCTGGCGGCCACTATCGGCTGGGCCAGGCCTATTACCGGCAGAAGCGGTACCCGGAGGCAGTGACCGAGTTCAAGAAGGCCGTGAAGCAGTCGGGGCACAAGGGTGCGAAGGCTTCACTCGACCGGATGAAGCGGCTTCGCCGGGAAGGCCGGATCGACTTCTGAGCTACTCCACCGCGGGGATGAGCAATTCCTGCCCGATCTGCAGGTTCGGCCGACCCTTGAGCACCCGCTTGTTCGCCTGGAGGATGCGGTCGGCCTTGCTGCACTCCCCGTAGTACTCGTACGCGAGGTGGGACAGGGTGTCGCCCTTGCCTACGGTGTGGGTCCCTCCCTCGGTGCGGGCGCGGATCTCCACCCCGGAGATCTCGACGTTGTCGATGCCGGATACGGCCAGCAACGCTTTCTTTGCTTCCTGGAGCTCACGGTACCGCTGCACGTTCCCACCGAGCACGGCGGTCGTCCCGAGAACCTCGAAGGAGATTCCCGTCTGTTGCATGCCGGGCACGGCCCGCAATGCTCCCGCGGCACGTGCACCCACCGAGGCCTCCACTACCGGCTCCACCGGGACGGGCACCACCTCGGAAAGGGTTTCGCCAGCGGCCGCCACGAGAGCGGGTGCGTCCGACTGCCCGGCGTGGCGGTTCATCGCGGCCGCCACCTCGGTGGCGGATGGCCCGGCACTCCCCCCGAACAGCAAGTTCACGAGGACGAACAGGATCGCCACCGCCGAGACCGCCGCGGTCGTCCACGCCCACTTTCGGGTCTCCTTTTCCAACTCTCGGTTCCGTGCGACCAGTTGGGCGTTCTCGCTCCGCAAACGGCGGGCTTCCTGTCGCAACGCCTTGATCTCGCCCTGCTCCCGGGCGACCCGAGCCGCGCGCTGTTCCTCCTCGGCGGCCTGATCGGCGCGCAGGTGCTCCTCCACCGCGGTGCGGAGCTCTCCGGGGAAGGATTGCCCATAGGAGGACGCCTCGTCCAGGGCGGCTAGAGCCTCGCGCCAACGCTGGCCCGCCACCAACACCTTGGCGAGGAGCAAACGTGCTTCTCCATCCTCTGGCGCCAAGGCGAGCAGGATCAGGAGGCGTTCGCGCGCGCGAAGGTAGTGGCCCTCGGTCGCGAAACGGAGCGCCTCGTTGTACAGCTCGGCGACCGCATCGAGGCCACAGGACTCCGCGGACTGGCGCAGCGCGCGGGCCACGCCTCCGGGAGCAACCGGCTGATCGGAGAAGGACGAGCGAGAGAGGGCAGGGTCGAACTGGACGGATTCACCGAGCATGGAGGCACGCTGGAGGGCTTGGGGGGAAGGGGGAAGGGGGAAGGGGAATCGTCGGGGAGCGCCGCCCTGGGCGGGCAGCGGCGGGGTGTGGGGAGAATCCCACGTGTTTCCTATACCACAGGAGGAGCCGGTAGGGGCCGGCCTGTTCTGGGAAGCGTGTACCCGACGGGCTATGCCTGGAACCCCGGGGGCATGTGTGCCCAGGGACCCGAACCATCCCGCGTCGCGGGTCAAACGATTGATGGGGCAGGAGAACGGATGGCGCACGATGTGACGGCACGGCCCAATCGATGGCTTCCGAAGGGGGAAGTCCTCTGCGAGCGTCGGGGAAATCCGTTGGTCGTGTGGTCGGGAATCCCCGGGGAGCGGGCGGTCGTGCGGGTCGTGCACCGTGGGCGCAGCCAAGATTACGGCCTGTTCGTTCATGCCGACGAACCCGACCCACAACGGGTCGAGCCTCCCTGCAACCGGTACTCGGTGTGCGGCGGGTGTCCGCTCATGCACCTCACTCCCGTGGGACAGGAACGAGCACGCCGCTCCCTGGTTCGCTCGGCGCTGGATGCCGAGGGACTCCGTGGGGTTTCTCTGGGCACGTTCCACCCTTCTCCGGATGGGCAGGAGGGAATCCAGCACGAGGCGAGGCTCGGGTTCGGCTACTCCGACCAGGGCCACGTACGGGTGGGGGCGCGGGGCAGGCGGGACCGTCGCCTCGTGCCCATCCCGCGGTGCAACGTCCTGGTGCCGCCGCTGCGCCACGTGATGGTCGCCCTCGCCCACCACACGATTCAGCGCTCGGTACGTCCCTGGGTGGACGAGACCGGGGCGGGCGTGCTCCGGGAGGTCATTCTTCGGATGTCGCGCACCACGGGTGAGGTCCTGATGACCCTGGTGGCGGCGCGGGGTATCCGCGAGCTGAGGGGGCTGGCCGAGGACGTCGCGGGCCAGGTATCGTCGGTAACGGGCGTGTGGCTGCACCTGAACTCCGAACCCGGAGACAAGCTGTTCTCCCCTGCCGAGGACGGCACGGTGCCGGCTCGTCCCCTGCTCGGAAAGGAGACCATCGAGGAGCGGATCGGTGGGGTGACCTACACGATTGGGCCGGTGGATTCCTTCCACTCCAACCCCGCCATGGAGGAGGTGCGCTACGCACGCGCTCTGGAGCGGTGTGCCCTGGCACCGGAAGTTCCGGTGGTGGTGCTGCACACTGGGATCGGCGGGATGACGCTGCAGGTCGCTGGTCGCAGCAGTTGGGTCGTGGGCGTGGAAGAGAACTCGGTGGCGCGGGCCCGGGAGAATGGGCGGCGGCAGGGCCTGGGGGCGGAGTTCGCGGTTGGGCCGCTCCCCGACGTGCTCTCCGACTTGAGACGACGGCTTGGGGGCAGGTCTCCTGTGGTGGTGGCTACCCCCGCGCGCCGCGGCCTCGGGATGGCGGTCGTGGAAGGGATCCTCGCCCTGGGCGCTCGCCGGGTGGTGTACCTCTCTGGGAACCCGCGCGGGATGGCCCGGGACCTTGCCGCGTTCCAGCGCGCCGGGCAGCGCATTGGCGAGGTGGAAATGTTCGACGCCTTCCCGAACACCTCCCGGGTGCAGTGCCTCGCCACTGTGGAGGGTGGGCCGATCGAGGCGGCTACGGGTCGAGCCCCGCGCCGCAAGGTGGTACGGTGACGTTCGACGCGAGCGGGAGTGCCATGGTCCGGGCTGCGCTTTGGTCGACGGTTCTGCTGCTGGGGCTGTTCGGCCCCGCCACTGCGGGGGCACAGTCGGCCTTCACCCTGGACTCGATCCTGGTGGTGCCGCCCCAGACTCCGGACGATGCCACCCTGGCCTCGATGGGGTTGGCGCTCCAAACCAGCTTGGAGACCATGCTGGCGGCGGAGTACCTCATCGTCCCATTCGATGCGGTGCCGGACTACCAGGACTACTCGGCCGGGGTGTACCTGGAGTCCTGCCCCGACGGGGAGTACGTCGGCTGTGCCTGGGTGATGGGATCTCGTGGAAATGCCGAGTGGGTGGTGGGCATGGAGATGGTCGCCGGGATGTTCGGCGACCCGGAGGTGCTGCTCACCATCGTGGACGTGGAGGCGTCCCGTGCGGTGGTGAGCTTCAGCTCTTCCGTGGAGGAGGGCAACCACGGGGCGATCGCCGCTGGCCTGTCCCTGGTGCTGGACAGCGTGATCCGCGGTTCGCTGGCCGACGAGGACGTTCGCGGGGAGGTGGAGGACCCGCGGGAGGTATGGGAGCGGCGTCGGGCACAGGCAAGAGAGGCTGCCCAGGACCTGGCCTTTGCCGAGCAGGGGCTTCAGATCCTGGTGCGCCCCGAGGTGAGCGAGTTCGATGAGCCGAGGCTCACCGTGGGCGACCTCTCGGAGTACGAGCACCGCGATGACGACGCGCCTTGGGTGCGAATGTCGATGCGCAAGGGCGAGTACGTCCGCTACAAGAACTCTGGCAAGAGCCTGGAGTCGTGGCAGCAGTTGACGGCCGGGCGAAAGGGGCAACTCACCCTCTACCTGGAGGGTGGAGTGGGTTCGGGTAGCTACCGTCTCGCCTACGACGCGCGTTGGGTGCTCGGCTGGGTGCCGGAGAACGAGGCGCTGGAAGCCATCGAGACCTCGGCCATCCAGCAGATGGAGGGCGGGCCCAGCACCCGGTTCGGCTTGGAGGCGGCCTGGGGGTTCCATCCCCTGTTCGAGGCCGGGGTCGGGATCGCGTCCCGTACCCAACGCTTCAAGTACTTCTACCAGCGTGAGATCGAGGGAGAGGAGCTGCCCCAACTCATCGCCGACAGCGGTGACGAGGGGACCTTCCGCTATACGCCCGAAATTCGGGTGCGGGCCAGCTTCATTCCCTTCCCCACGTTCATGGTGCGTCCTACCGGAAGCCTGGCATTGGCGTACTGGAAGGGCTCCACCATCGACCGCGTGGTGTTGGTGGAAGGGCCAGTCGAGGTGCTCCCGGCGCCGCAATACTTGATGCTCCACGTCGCTCCGGGGATAGAGGCCTCCCCCAACAATGTGATCGCCCTGTACGCGAGGTTCAACGCTGAGATTCTGCTGGGCGGAAAGCGCACGTGGGAGGAGCATGCCGGAGATCCCGTACTACAGGAGCCCGCGGACACCAATCCCCTGAAGATGGGGGGCGGATACGCGGTGACCTTTGGCCTGGCAATCCGGCTGGGTCCCTTCTTTGGCAGCAAGGCGCCGGCCCGGGTCCCCACGGGCGACTGGTAGGTCAGAGCTATCAGCTATCAGCTGTCAGCCTGTGAGCTTTCTGGCTGACAGCTCCTAGTTGTGCAGGATCTTCTGCACCATGCGGGAGGTGAAGTCGTGGGACCGCAGGTAGGCGAGCCGCACCTCGGAGCCGTCGTAGCCCAACTCCACCTGACGCACGTTCTCCACTGCGCGGCCATCCGCGACGGCTCGGACCGGGCGCTTCTCTCCGTCGTGCACGTCGACGCAGGCCCGGGCGGTGGCGGGAAGGGCGAAGGGGTGGAGCCGGGGGGCGTGGGGACAGATGGGTGTGACCACGAGGGTGTGCATGGTTGGGTGGCAGGCCGGGCCGCCTGCGGAGAAGGTGTAGGCGGTGGAGCCCAGGGCCGTCGAGAACACGACCCCGTCCGCGACGAGTTGGCGCACCACGATGTGGTTGTCGATGGAGAGTTGGAGTCGGGTGGTCTGGCTGGTGGCCCGCTCCAGGTAGATATCGTTGATGGCTCGATCGGTGACGACAGAGCCATCGTCCCGGGTCATCTCTGCCCGAAGTAGCGGAAACAGGCCCACGTGGTAGGTGCGGGACTCGAGCTGCTCCACCACCGTCTCCCAGTCGTCCACGTCGTTGAGGAGGAACCCCAGGTGGCCGGCGTTGAGCCCAAGATAGGTGGCTCCGAACCCATGCTCCGCGACAGTCCGCAAGAGGAACCCGTCACCGCCCACGACCACCACCAGGTCGTCTCCCGGCACGCCGTTTGGCATTCGTTCCAGCAGCGCGGTGAACAGCTTCAGAGCAGCGGGATTGCGTGCGTCGGTCACGATCATGGTTCATCCTCCCACCGGGCCAGGGCAGCCGTCGCTCCCCCCACCGCCAGCACTGCCATTCCGCCAGCCGGTGCACCGTCCGCTCGGGCCGGGACCAAGGCAGAGAGCAGCAACACGGACCCGGCGGAGCGCGTGGCCCATATCTCACCGGTCCAGGGCGCGTCCGGGTCCAGGAGCCGCACCCGGTAGCGAGCCCCGGGCCGCCCATCAATCCACGTGGTGGCGCGGCTCTCCAACAAGCAAGCGCACTCGGAGAGCATTCCAGCGCGATAGTCGTCCGACAGCGGGTCCCCGTCTCCGGGGACGACCTGCCAGGTGATGTGGTGGTCCGCGGACGCGGGAGGTATCCTGAGCGTCGCCCCGGGTAGCGTGTGCGCCTCCCACCCGTCGACCTTCAGCCGGACCTCTTCCGGGATGTGCACCACGACCTCGGTGGGCATGCCCTCCAGGAAGTGCGCGGTTGTGAGTCGATGGCCAGCGGCGTCGTAGCGCCGCACTTCCTGCTCGTGGCGGCCCAGGGCGATCTCCGCGTGCTCGATGACCCCGTCTGGGAAGATCCACGCGCGTACGGGGCCGGAGCGCCGCCGCAGGTGGCCCCACGCGGGCCCCATTCCCACCACACGTGCGAACCGCCGCTCGATGAGCGGCTCGTCGGCACGAGGGAGGGGGCCATCCGGTACCGCAGCGGCGAGGGGCATCAGGAGCCACAGCCACATGGTTTGCTCGCAGGAAGGGGGGGTCCGTGGCAGGGTATCCCAGCACCGAGGAGGAACGCTTGAGGCTGGCGCGCGCACACGGGTTGGGCAACGACTACTTGGTCCTCGAGGGAGGGGGTCCTCTGACCCCGGAGTTGGTGCGGGCGCTGTGCGATCGCCATCGCGGAGTAGGGGCCGACGGCGTGTTGGAGCCTCGCGCCGCAGCTGGAACGCTACGCGGCGTGCGCATCTGGAACCCGGATGGTTCGATCGCCGAAAAATCGGGCAACGGGCTGCGGATCTTCGCCTGGTGGCTGACCACACGCGGTGAACCCGCGTCCTGCACCCTGTGGACCGGCACCCACGAGGTGCGGTGCAGGGTGCGTGGGACCGAGGTGGAGGTGGACATGGGTCCTGCAACGTTCGAGGACCCGGTGGAAGCGCTGATCCAGCTCGGAGACGGGGTGCGTCCCGCGGTCGTGGTGAGCGTGGGCAACCCCCACTGCGTGTTGTTTGTAGATGCTCCCGATCTGGATGCGCTTCCCTGGAGGGAGTGGGGAGCAGAGCTCGAGACCCATCCGCGGTTCCCGAACCGGACCAATGTCCAGGTGGCGCGGTTGCGTGGCGATGGGGGTGTGGAGATCCGGGTCTGGGAACGGGGCGCCGGTCCCACCCTTGCCTCCGGTTCCTCGGCCTGCGCTGTCGCCGCTGCGGCGGTGGAGACGGGGCGCATCGCCGCGGGGAGGGTACCGGTCCACATGCCGGGGGGCACCCTACAGGTCTCCGTCGGGCCGACCCTGGTGCTGGAGGGGCCGGTGGAGCAGGTGGGCGTGTTCGAGGTCGACCCGGGCTGGCTCGCTACCAGAACAGCCAGCGCTTCTTTTCCTCGGGTTTGATTCGCTCCAGCGCGGCCCGTGCCTCTTCGTGGTCCGGCACCAACTGCAGGGTGCGCTCCAGCCAGTGGATGGCCTGTTCGAGCTGCTCCCGCTGTGCGGCTGCCTTGGCGCGCAGGTACACGAGCGGAGGATGGGTCAGGGCGAAGTCGCCGGCGATCGCTACGGCGGATTCGATCTTCTCCCCTTCCTCCCCCCGGACGAATCGTTCCGCGACTTCGGTGATCACCGCGAGCGCCCGCGGGCGGAGGGACTCCGTGGGCAATCCGTGAGCGGCCGCGTCCAGCGCGGTCTGCCGCTCGTCCACCGCCAGGAGCATCTCGGCGTATTCGAGCCACATCTCGCGGTCATTGGGGGTCCGCCGTAGGCCGCGCTGCAGTGCCTTCAGCGCCCCCTCCATATTGCCGGTGCTCGCCTCCAGGTCGGCCAGGATGGTCCACACCACGTCTGGGGCGTCCTTGTCTTGGGCCCAGCGCCAGGCTTCGCGCGCGGCACTCTCTCCATACCCCACGGCCTCCAACGTCTGGAGCCGGATCGCCCGGGCCTCGGTGTCTGTGTAGTCCTCGCGGACCCGTGCGGACGCAAGCTTCAGAGCCAAGACCAGACGCCCCTGCTCCAAGGCCACGAGCGCCGCGTCCAGCAGGGTGCTGTCCGGCACGACCTGGTCGGCGAGGGTCCGGTGGAGCTCCATGGAGTCCTTGTCGTGCAGGCCGCACCGCTCACACTGGAAGCCGCGGGGAGAGGGTTCACCCTCGATCAGGGTGTCGGGTTCCAGCGCCCCACCACAGTTCAGGCATCGTCCGGGCTCCGGAAAGAAAATGGGAGCCAGGTGGCTTTCGGTGGTGTGGACGTGACCACACCCCGCGCAGAGAAAGACGTCAGCGAGGCGGTCCTGCTCGCGTCGCGATTTCCAGGTGGGTTGGGGGTCGTCGCAGCAATCCAGAGGCGGCATGCGGTCTACCTCGTGCGAGGGACAGTATTACCGGATTGGCGGGTCAGCGGGATCGGGTTTGCGATCGGGGGGGAGCAGGGCCGCAACAGAGGCGTGTGCATGTCGGAGTGCTGCTCGGGCATCGTCGTGGTCGGAGACGGAAAACGGTGCGCCGTAGGACAACCGGACCGGGCCCGGGGAGAGTTGGGTCGCGTCGACAGGGAAGATCTCGCAGGTGCCGACGATTGCGGCAGGTACCACCTGGAGTTCCTCCACCGCGATGAGATAGCGATGGACGCCGCGTAGGAACGGACGCAGGCGGCCGGTGCGGGTACGCGAGCCCTCCGGGTAGATCTGGAGGGCGTAGCCTTCCTGGAGCGCGTCTTGGGCGGCGTGCAGGCTACCGAGTGCACGGCGGGCGAGGTCCCGGGCGGAGAGCTTGGCGGTGTACCCGAGGCTGGTGGATTGGGGTACCGGCAGAGTGTTCAGCCCGGCGGCGGCGACACTGCGGAACAGGTCTGCATACACCTTGGGACCCGCCGCGGAGATGAGCCGGTCGGCCAGGTCGGGGTGACCATGGGCCGCGAGCACGTAGTCTGCGGCGGAGGAGTCGAAGTAGGAGAGGTGGTTGCACAACACCAGGGTCGGACCGGCCTGTAGTGCGGCGCGAAGGTGATCCGCCCCATCGAGCTTGGAACGCGTGACCACATCCTGGTTCCAGAAGCGGGAGAGGATGCGGCAGGCTGGGTCCGCGAGGTACACGCGGTGCTCGGTGCCGAGGTTCGCCAGATGGTGCCGCACCTGCTCCAGGGTGTCGTCGGACCAGTTGGCCACCAGTTCGGTCACCCGCGCCCGGTTGCGTTCGGCAGCGTCCCCCGGCCGCAGGAATCCGGCCAGGAAGGTGGGCATGACCTCCCGGATCCGCGTTGGCTCCAGTGTGGAGAGGACCTCGGCCTGCAACGGTGCTCCCGGTCGGACGGAGCCATCCCTATCGTGCGGAGCGAGCGGGGTCGACGGGTGGCGCCGCGTGCTACCGTACTCCGGCGCGCCAATTGGAGGTGGCGATGAGCGACGGCGACAAACCCGTCATTCGGGTGGTGACGGCAGAGATCCTGCGCGACGGCGGCTACCTGATCACCCAGCGACCGGCCAAGGCCGTCCTCCCACTGCTGTGGGAGTTCCCGGGAGGGCGGGTCCACGACCACGAGGACGACGCCACGGCCCTACGTCGCGCCTGCCGCACCCGGATCGGCATCGATGTCGAGGTGAGAGACCTGATCATGGAGGTGGTGCACCAGTACCCCGAGTACGCGGTGACCCTGGCGGTGTACCGTTGCGAGGTGGGTGCGCTCGAACCATGGGCCGAGGGCGTCGCCGCCATCGCCTGGGTCTCGGCGGACGAGTTCGAGAACTACCCCTTCCCCGGCGCGGACCAGAGGACCATCGAGAAGCTCCTGGCGTCGGATTACGAGTAGCCGACCGGCTTTCAGCCATCAGCCATCAGCCAGGATGCTGCGCTATCGCACCTCCACCACGGTGAACGCGTCGCCCCCCTCGTCGAGGGAGGCGGGCCTGCTCGACCCCACGAGGTGGGAGGTCCGGAGCCAGGTGCGCAGGGCCTGCTTCAATGCGCCGGTGCCATGGCCGTGGAGCAGGAACACCACACCCATGCGGTCCCGTGACGCCTGGTCAAGGTACAGCTCGGTCGCCGCCAGCGCTTCGTCCACGCGCATTCCGCGCAGATCAAGTGTGTTTCCCGGTAGGCGGACTGCGTTCGCCAGGTCCGGTGGGGACGGGGCCCGGGTGACCTTCACTGGCGGGGAGGGTGGTGGGCGCTCATGCTTCCGGCCGAGGTACTCGAGGTCCTCGGGGACGGCCCGGACGGTCAGACCACCAGCACGCACCTGGATACCGCCCTCTCCGACGGCCACCACCTCGCCTTCCTGTTCCAGCGTGCACAGGCGCACCCGGTCGCCCACCATCAGCCGAGTGTCCGGACGGGCTGGCTGCTCCTCGGCGCGGGAGGGCACCAAGCCCTGGAGGGCCCGAACCGCCACGCGCGCCTGCCGTGCGCCTTCGTGGGTCGGGTTTCGCTGCAGCTCCGCCACCACCTGCCCAATGGCCTTCTCCGCGCCCCGGAGTCGAGCGAGGAACTCCGCGGCCTCTCGGCGCTCCAGCTCTCGTGCCCGTTCGCGCACCACGGCCTCCCGTTTCGCGAGCGTGACGCGTTGTGTCTCCAGTGCCTCTGCCGTCGCTTGCGCAATCCTGGCTGCCACCGCAGCCTCTTCGCGCTGCCGCTCGAGCACCTCCAGCGCGTCCGCAAAGGCGCGCTCCGGGGCGCTCATGAGGTCGCGCGCACGGGAGAGCATCGCGGCGTCCAGGCCGAGGCGCGCGGCGATCTCCAGGGCATGACTCTCCCCGGTGACCCCGGGAACCACGCGGTAGGTAGGGCGCCTCTCCGCGTACTCCATCGCAGCCATGGCGAAGCGGTGGTCGACGGTGGCGAGTCCCTTGAGTTGTGCGTAGTGGGTGGTGACCACAACCCGCGCGCCCCGGTCGAGCATGGCCTCCAGCACCGCGCGGGCCAGGGCCGCGCCCGGGCCGGGGTCGGTCCCGGTGGCGATCTCGTCGAGGAGGAGCAGCACGCCGGCGGAGGCGCGGTCGAGCATCTCTCGCAGCCCCAAGAGGTGACCGGAAAAGCTGGAGAGGTCGCCCTCGATGCTCTGCGGGTCGCCGACGTCCGCGTAGACCCCGGAGAACAGGTCTACCCGGGACCCATCCTCCGCTGGGACGAAGCACCCGTACCGGGTGAGCATGGCACATAGGCCCAGGGTCTTGAGGGCCACCGTTTTGCCCCCCGCGTTCGGGCCGGAGAGCACCAGCGCCGGGCGTTCGCTGTCTAGCCCCAGGTCGTGGGGGACGACCGCCACCCCGCGCAGGGCGAGTACCGGGTGACGGGCTGCGCGGAGTCGGATCACCCCGTCCTGTCCCACCTTGGGTCGGGTGCAGCCCAGACTCCCCGCGAGCCCCGCCCGCGCCCCGAGCACGTCCATTTCGATGGCCGCCTCCAGCGCCGCGTGGATCGCTTCCGCATCCTCACCCACCTCACGCGAGAGCAGGCCCCGGATCCGGGCCTCCTCCGTCGCGAGCTCTCCTTCCGCGACCCGGAGCCGGTTGTTGAGCTGCACCACCTGGTTGGGCTCGATGAACACCGTGGCGCCGGACCCGGACGTGTCGTGGACGATGCCCAGGTCCCAGCGCTTGGCGCGGGACTTGATGGGGAGCACATACCGGTTGCGGCGAAGGGTAACGAAGTGGTCCTGAAGGAGGTCCTGGAGGTCCTCGTCCCGCAGCAATTCATCGAGGGTATGGCGGATGGCGGCGTGGAGGTCGGTGATGCGTTTTCGCAGCTCGCCGAGGATGGGCCAGGAGTGCGAGGACAGGGCGCCGGTCTCGTCGAAGGCGTCCTCCAGCAGGACCACGGTGCCCGGGTCGAGGACGATGCCGGCGGCAAGCCCTTCGAGGACCGGCAGATCCTCCTCCCACCCCTTCACGGTGCGCTCCAGGCGGCTTAGCGCGGTCAGGGTGTGGCCGACCGCGTGCAGGTCGGAGAGGTCGAGAACCTCCCCCTTCGCGGCTCGGAGGGCGATGTCCCCGATGTCGCCCACGTCCCCCACGGGAACCTCTCGTGCCATCTCCCGGACCGCCAGCACCTCTGCAACGCCGTCCTGGGTGTGCCGCACGGCCTCGGGGGTGGGCAGCGGCGCCAGGGCGCGACAGGAGGCAGCGCCCATGGGGGTGGCCGAATGTCCCGCCAGGGCCTCCAGGATGGTGCGCCAGTCCAGCGCGTCGAGGGTGAGGGCGTCGATGTCCATGGGGTTGCGGATGCCGCCCGGGCTTGGCGGCCCTGGGCTCACTGCGCTTTCCCCTCGATCGGACCCGGCAGTGCGGCGGTCGCCACTCCGATGGCACGACCCACCCGCACCGGGTCACCGTGTTGGATGGTCCAACGCCACCGCCCGGGGGGTGCGGCGAGTACCACGGTGGAGCCGAGGTGGAAAATCCCAAGCTCCTGCCCGCGCTCCAGGGGCCGGTGCGGTTCCAGTCGTGCTTCGCGATAGGTGGGGTGACGGCGGGAGTTGGTGACCAGGTCGCACAGCGAGAGGGTGATGCGGCCCACGCCGAAGGCACCGACCAGCGCGATGTCGAGGGGTCCGTGGTCGGTCTCCATCCGCACCACCGCGCGTTCGTTGCGGGTGAAGAGCCCCCGTACCCGTCGCACTGCGGCCGGGAACACCGGCCACAGGGTACCCGGCACATATTTCCAGGCCACGGCCACGCCCTCCCGGGGGACGTGCACGCGGTGGTAGTCCCGCGGGGAAAGGTAGAGGACCGCGACATCGCGCTCTTCGGTGAGTTGGTCTCCCAAGAGTGCGGCCACGTCGATCTCGCGGCGGGGGGCCACCGCGATGCGCCCGTTCCGGGTGCGCCCCACGGCGGCCACCCTTCCGTCCACCGGAGAGACCAGCACGTGAGGTCGGTCGTCCACCGGGCGCGCGCCCACCTTCAGAGGGCGGGAGAACAGCGCCTCCAGGGTCGGGTAGTCGGCCAGGTCGCCCGCCGCCTCCTCCATGTCCACGGCATAGGCCCGCACGAACCACCGTGCCATCAGCCGCGACGCGCGTCGGCGCGCAATCCACCCCATCCCCCGCGCACCGGTGCGCCGGGGAGCGATGGAGAGCAGCGACACGATGAGGGCGTCCTTCACGGGTGCGGCTCTAACAGGGTAGGGGGGGAAGGGCCGCTGCCACGGCCACGGAGGCACCATGGGCAGCCAGTTCGGCGTGTTGTTTCGCATCGCCACCTTTGGGGAGAGCCACGGGGGCGCGCTGGGGGTGGTGATCGAAGGGTGCCCTCCCGGGCTCACGCTCGACCTGGCGGCGGTGCAGGCGGAGTTGGACCGTCGGCGCCCCGGGCAGTCGAAACTCACCTCCCAGCGCCGAGAGGCAGATCGGGTGGAGGTGCTCTCGGGGCTGTTCGAGGGACGGACCCTGGGGACGCCGATCGGGCTGGTCGTGCGCAATACGGATGCCGATTCATCGGCCTACGAGGCCTTCAAGGACCGGTACCGGCCCTCGCACGCCGACTTCACCTACGACGCGAAGTACGGGCTCCGCGCCTGGGCCGGTGGTGGGCGAGCATCGGCGCGGGAGACGGTGGCTCGCGTCGCGGCGGGTGCGGTGGCCCGGCAGGTCCTCGCGGCCCTGGGGCCGGTCGAGGTGGTGGGGTGGGTGCAGCAGGTCCAGGACGTCACGGCCCAGGTGGACGGTGCTGCCGTGACCCCCACCCAGGTGGAGTCGAATGCGGTCCGGTGCCCCGACCCCGAGGCCGCAGCGCGCATGGAAGCGCGCATCCTCGAGGTGCGCAAGCGGGGCGACACCGTAGGCGGGGTGGTGCGCTGTGTCGCGCGGGGCGTACCGGCGGGGCTCGGGGATCCGGTGTTCGACAAGCTGGAGGCGGACCTCGCCAAGGCCTGCCTGTCCCTTCCCGCAGCGAAGGGCTTCGAGAGCGGGAGTGGCTTCCGCGGCACCCGGCTTTCGGGGCGTGAGCACAACGACCTGTTCGTATCAACCGCCCAGGGAGGCATTGCGACCCGGACCAACCGTTCCGGCGGCATCCAAGGCGGGATCTCCAACGGGATGCCCATCGAGGTGTCAGTGGCCTTCAAGCCCGTCTCCACCGTGTTCCACGAGCAGGAGACCGTGGACCGATCCGGTCGACCCACCACCATCCAGCCGCGAGGACGCCACGACCCTTGCGTGCTTCCCCGCGCCGTCCCCCTGGTGGAAGCGATGGTGTGCCTGGTTCTCGCTGACCACTGGTTGCGGTGGCGGGGTCAGGTGGGGGAGTCGCCGCCGGTGCCCCTGGGAGAGTGAGCGTCGGGCGAGGGCGGGTGAGGGGCAGCCTTGAGCAGCATCGGAGGCGTCACTGCGGAACACTCCACGACCCTGCTGGGGGCGCGCACCTCGTCCACCAGCGCGATCCCGGTGATGAAGTCGCTCATCTTCAGCTCGGAGACCGCCTCGTTGTCCTCCGGTTTGAAGGAGATCTCCGCGCGCCAGGGGCTTCGGGCGAGGAGCCCCCGGACGAGGAGTCCGCCGGTCGGCACGCCCAGGCGGGAGGCGGCCTCGATGACCGAGCGGACCTCCAATTCGTACTCATAGGGCTTGATGCGCAACGCAGAGGTCTGGACCATCGCAGAGGTCTTCGACGAGGCTCCTCCGATGCGCTGAAGCGCAGAGGTCAGCGTCTCCCGGCGCTGGGGGAGCTCCGCGGCGGTGACCATGGGCTTCACCTCCTCCGGGGAGGCCAGGTCCACCTGGGGGGCCAGGGCCCGAAGCGCACGCGCCACCGCGGTCATACGGTCCAGGTACTGGTCGAGCACGGACAGGTCGGACACCATGCCCGGCAGCTTCGCCTCCACTGCACGGTCGTGGACAATGGCCTCCGGTAGGTCGACCAGAAGCGCGAGCATGGCCTTCTTCACCTCGCTGTCGGTGAGCAGCTCCGCTGCGCGGGTCGCATCGCGGCACTCCACCCGGAAGAAGGCGTCCATGTCCTCATCCACCGAGACCCGCTTCCCCCCGAACACCCTCGCGCCGATGTCCATGTACCAGTTGCGCTTGCGGGTCAGGAAGCCGGAGGGCAGGTCGGCGCGGTGGGTGGCACTGAGGATCGTGGTGGCGAACTCCTGCACGCCGCGGCGGGTGCGCTGTCGCACGATACGGGCGGAGGCCTCTATGGACACGCCATCGTGGACGCCACGGATGCGGGGGTGTCGCGGGTCGGCGGTGTAGGAGAAATCACGCTCGGCGGCGTACATCTCCCACACCGCCCGGTCCACGCGCCCTCCGTGGCGTAGCGAGTGTCCCCACCGCCGGACCACCCAGACGAGCAGGAGCACGGATACCGCGGCGGCGAGCGCCGTCCACACCATCTGTGGGTCGAACTGCATGTCGTGGGCCTCGTGGGTCTGCGTTCATGATTGCACGAGGATCACGTCGTCCGGAGGGGTGTTCCCGTTCAGCGGGGCCGGCTGCGGCGCAGGCTGCGTTGGTTCGCGGCGAGCACGCGCTTTCGGAGTCGGATGCTCTTGGGGGTCACCTCCACCCACTCATCCTCGTCGATGAACGCGATCGCCCCCTCCAGGGTAACTGGCAGCGGTGGGCTGAGGATCTGCTTCTCGTCGGCACCGGCGGAGCGGATGTTGGTGAGGTGCTTCTCGCGGGTAGCATCCACGTTGAGGTCGTTCTCGCGGCTGTGAACGCCTACGATCATTCCCTCGTACACGGTGGTCCCCGGTTTGATGAACAGCTCCCCGCGGGGTTGTAGCCGGTACAGTGCGTAGGTGGTGGCCCGCCCCGCCCGGTCGGCCACGAGGGCCCCGCGCATGCGCCGGGTGATGAACCCGACATCCACGTCCCACTTGTCGAACACCCGGTTCAAGACCGCCTCACCCCGTGAAAGGGTGAGGAGCTCGTTGCGGAATCCGATCAGGCCCCGGCTCGGCGCGCGGTACGTCACCCGGGATCGGCCGTTCCCGTCCGAGCGCAGGTCCATCATCTGCCCCTTCCGCTCGGCCAGGAGTCGGGTCACGGTCCCCAGGTGCTCGTCGGGGACATCGATGGTCACATACTCCCACGGCTCGAGGAGTACGCCGTCGACCTCCTTTTTCACGACCTCGGGCCGACTCAGGGACAGCTCGAAGCCCTCCCTTCGCATCTGCTCCACCAAGATGGCGAGCTGCAACTCGCCCCGTCCAAACAGCTTCACCACCTCGCGGGTATCCGTTTCTTCCAGGCGGAGGGACACGTTGCTCAGGAGCTCCCGGTCCAGCCGCTCGCGGATCTGGCGAGAGGTGAGGAACCGCCCCTCGAGTCCGGAGAAGGGGGTGGTGTTGATGGTGACCATCATTCCGATGGTGGGCTCGTCCACCCGCATCCGGTGGAGTGGCTTGGGGTCGTCTCCGGTAGCGAGGGTATCCCCCACGGTGACCCCATCGATTCCTGCGATGGCCACGATGTCCCCGGGGAACGCCTCTTCCACCTCCACCCGCTTCAGCCCATCCCAGGTGTACAGGAGCTGGACCTTCACCCTCTGCGGCGCGTCAGCGGAGAACCAGGTGGCCGTGCCCTGCCGGCGCAGCTTGCCTCCGCGCAGACGGCCCAGGCAGATGCGGCCGACATAGGGGTCATAGTCGAGGTTGGTGACCAACAGCTGCGCGGGCCCGTTCGCGTCGGGACTTTCGGGGGGAGGCGGGACCTGCTCGACCAGGGTGTCGAGGAGGGGGCGGAGATCGGTGGAGCCGTCCTCCAGTTCGAGGTGTGCGATGCCGCCCTTGGCATAGGTGTATAGGACCGAGAACTCGATCTGGGCATCGTCAGCGCCGAGATCGATGAACAGGTCGTAGATCTCCTGCAGCACCTCGGCGATGCGGGCGTCGGGGCGGTCGATCTTGTTGATGCACACGATGAGGTGAAGGCCCGCCGCCATCGCCTTTCGGAGCACGAACCGGGTTTGGGGCAGGGGCCCTTCCGAGGCGTCGACCAGCAGCAGCGCCCCCTCCACCATCTGGAGGACTCGTTCCACCTCCCCGCCGAAATCCGCATGCCCGGGGGTGTCCACGATGTTGATCTTCACGCCCCGATAGGTGACCGCGGTGTTCTTCGAGGTGATGGTGATCCCGCGTTCCCGCTCCAGGTCCATCGAGTCCATCACCCGTTCAGCGACGCGCTCGTGCTCCATGAAGACGTTGCACTGGCGCAGCAACCCATCGATCAGGGTGGTTTTCCCGTGATCGACGTGAGCGATGATCGCGACGTTGCGGAACTCCAT
>JAFDJI010000854.1 GCA_019307545.1 Deltaproteobacteria bacterium
CACTTAGGCGACATGACGCAGCCCAACTCGGGGTCGCAGGACGCGATTTCGCAGGGGTCGGCGTTCGTGCAGGCCTGGTCGAGACCGCCGCCCGCCGGAGCGGCGAGGGGGTCGGCGGTGGCTGCGACGTGCAGGTCGGTCCCGGGCGACGCCTCCTGCCAGGCGACAACTGCGTCGCCGCCCGTCAACGGGGCCAGGGCGGTCCACCATCCGGTCGTGCGCCGCACGTCGAGGTGCACCAGGGACTCGTCCGGGTGCAGGGGCGCCAGGCGCACCGTCCCGTTGCGGGCGTGGGCGACCATGGGGGCGCCGGTGACCTCTACGGCGAGGTCGAGCCCCTCCTGGGGGCGAGCGCCGCCGGTGCCCATCAAGTCGAACACGTAGGGGTCGCCCCAAGCCCCGCCGATGCGATGGAGGGCGGCGTACGCCCAGGCGCCCTCGGGAGCGTTGGCGGAGAAAGCCACGTGCAGGTCGCCCGCGGCGCCGTGGGCGATGGCGACGCGGGTGTGGCGGTCCTGCCAGGTGGCGAACCCGGAGCCGTCGGTGATGGATGCGACCGTGACGCTGCCGGCCAGGGGGGCCACAGCGTGACGCAGGTCGCCCTCCGAGGCCGCCAGGGCGACTCGGGTGTACACCACCTCGGCGTCGCCGTCCGCCGGGTCCACGGACACGTCGATCCCCAGGCCGAAGCGGTGGGTGCACCCACCGGTCTAGAGGGTCTGGACCGTCCATCCGCCCTCGTCCAAACGGAACAGGTCGACGGCCCAGTCGTCGCTGCTGCCACAATCGGCGCCAGACGGGGCGGCCAGGGCAACCACCACCGAGCCATCCACCGGATCCACGGCGACCGCCACCGCAGCCATACCGTCGAAGGTGAGCAGCGGCGGGTCGTCGCAGCCCTCCCAGTCACTCGACGCACAGCCCGACCCGCAGCCACCGCCGAAGGACCGGGCGAAGCGAAGCTCGGTGGTGCCCGCAGCATCCGCGAGCCACGCGACGACGGGGCGGCCGGTGCGCCAGTCGATGGCGGCGGCGAGGGGGAGGTCGTAGGGGTCGAGGGAGAGCACCTCGGGCGGGACCGCCGTGGCAACGTCCTGCCGCGCCCAGCTGTCGTCGCCGTCGCGGACGGCGTAGGTCAGCACGTCGGTGTCGGGGTCGAGCCACAGAAGGGCCGGTCCGGCGTCGGGCAACAGCACCAGCGCGTGGGGCGCCGGGGCAGTCGGGGTGGCCACCACCTCGTCGATCGCCAGCAGCGGCGGATCGGCGATGTCGGTGACATCGTACTCGAAGGCACCGCGGTCTGGGGGGTCGACCCGAAGGTCGCCCTCGAGGTCCTCGGTCTCGACGGAGCCGGTGGCGGGCAGCGCCTCGGCGAGGTGGTAGTCGCCCAGACCGAGGAAGGCGGGCTCGGTGGTGGCGTCCCCGGTGCCCCGTGCCACGCCGCCCCAGGCGTCGGTGCCCCATCCAGACACGGTGTTGTTGGACGAGCCAGTTGTCGCCGAGAGCCCTACCAAGCCGCCCAGTACCACCGAGTGGTGCACCTCGGCCGCAAACACGCCACTGGCGGCACCCCCAGCGAAGGTGGTGTCGCGAACGTCGACGGTCGCGTGGGTGACGACCCCATCGGCGCAGTGGATGCCGCTCCCGCCATAGATGGCGGCCCGGGTGACGAGGTTGTTCCGCACCGTGACGCCGGCCCCGCGGCACAGGATCCCATAGCTCCAGGCCGCGTCGACCACATTGCGCTCGATCACCCCTCCGGCGCCGACGGTGCCGATGCCGGTGCCGCCTACGTCGTGGACCCAGCAGTCGCGGACGGCCGCGAGGTACTGCCCACCCAAACCCGAGAACGCGTCCGACGCGGTGTTGCGGACCTCGAAGCCCTCCACGGTCCACCCGTCCGGCAAGTAGAACGCATGGTCGCGGACGCCGTCGCCGTCGACCACGCACCCGGTGGCGGGGTCGGTACAGCGCAGGGTGACCGGTGCCTGGAGATTGACGCCGTGGTCTACGGTCTCGTGGTAGACGCCGGGCTGCACCTCGCACACGTCGTCGGTCTGGGCGGCAGTGGCACAGGCCGAGATCGTGGGGTGGTCGCAGGTGCCGCCGGGGCACACGGTGTGCGGCGCGCCCCACGCCGCACCGGGCAATACCGCGGCCAGGGCCGCGACCCCCAATGTCGGGGCACACGCAGTAATTCGGAGCTGAGGCACGAGACTGGCCCGGGGCAAGGCCCCCGTCGCACCCCATCTACGGATGCGGGGGTCCATTCATCCTACCCGAGCCGGCAGCGATAGG
>JAFDJI010000855.1 GCA_019307545.1 Deltaproteobacteria bacterium
GCGGCAGGTCGTCGAACCGGTGGAAGGCCTCGGTAAGCAGGGCGATGCGGCCGAGCTCCCCCAAGAGCACCTCGGGCCAGTCCGGACCCGACCCGGGCACGGCCGCCAGGGAGCCGACCCACCGGGCCAGACCGGGCGCCTGCGCGTCCACCAGCCGCCGTGCCTGGCGTGACCACGGCGCCGACCCCGCGGTCTCCAGGCTGGCGAGGCCACCCCGCACCAGGTCGTCCATCCAGCGGTCCAGCGCCTGCACGCCGACCGCCATTCGCTGCCGACGGTCCATCGGTGGTCTTGTAGCCCGCAAGTAAGTGGTCTGTCAGATCGGTGGCGGGTTCTGGAGCTTCCGGCTAATCTCCCCGGTCCTTCCCCTACCGGGAGTCGACATGCACCGACCGATCGCAGCGGCCCTCCTCCTGCTCGCGGGGTGCTCCGAATACGACATCATCGACTTCGAGGAGGTCGACGTCTTCTTCCAGAACCCAGCGGAAGAGGTCGACATCCTGATGGTGGTGGACAACTCCTGCTCGATGGGCCCCTACCAGCTTGCCCTGGGCGCCAACTTCAACCAGTTCATCACCTATTTCATCGACGCGAACATCGACTACCACATCGGGGTCACCACCACCACCATCCAGCGACCCGAGTACACCTCCCTGATCCCGAGCTGTACCCAGGCGGATCTCGACGAGATCCCCAACGCGGGCCACCTCGCGCAGGCCACGGTCATCGACAACAACACCAGCGGGGCCGCCTCGCTCTTCCAGGACCTGGTCAACGTCGGCACCTGCGGCTCCGGCTTCGAGATGGGTCTGGAAGCCGCGATGGTTGCGCTTTCGCCACCCGTGTTGGCCACCGCGAACATCGGGTTCCTCCGGGAGGAGGCCAGCCTGTCCATCATCCTGGTGAGTGATGAGGAGGACAACTCGCCCGACCCGGTCAACGAGTACATCAACACCTACTTCGGGGTGAAGGGCCACCGCGAACGCGACCCTGGGTACCCGCTACGTGGACGTGGCCGAGCAGACCCACGGGGTGATCGGCAACCTCTGCTCCCAGGACTTCTCCCAGATCGTCACCGACCTGTCGCTCAACGCGAGCCGCCTCCGAGACACCTTCTTCCTCTCCCAGGAACCCAACCCGCTCACCCTGCAGGTGACGGTGGACAACGAGGTGTGGTCCTGCGAGGAGGGGATGTACACCTACGACCGGGTGGAGGACCAGGGCGTTCCCAGGCCGGCGATCATCTTCGATCGCACCGCCATGCCGCAGCCGGGCCAGCAGATCTCGGTCCGCTACGACCAGGGTGACGGCGATCCTGCGCTGTTCTGCACGGAGGTGTCGGAATGAGCCCCCTCCTTCGACTGGGTCTGGTCCTCCCCCTGTTGCTGTCCTCCTGCAACCAGTGGGGTGACGGCGGCGGCTGCGTGGACGACGGCGAATGCGAGGGCCTCGCAATATGCGATCCGGTCACCGCGCAGTGCCGCGAAGTAGACTGCACCAGCTCTGCGCAGTGCGCGCTGGGCAACCACTGTGACGCCACCATCCACACCTGTGTGACCGGGTGCGACGCCGACAGCGATTGCCTGGCCGGGGAGAGCTGCAACACCGCCACCAGTGCCTGCGAGACCTACGGCTGTCGAACCACCGAGTTGGACTGCAGCTACGGCGAGCGCTGCGACACCAGCAGCGGCAGCTGCTACCAGGACAGCGACCCCCATTGCCTGCTGTCCAACGACTTCAGCGCCCAGCTGGCCTGCATCTACGACTACAGCGGCGTGCTGGGGTGCTGGGGAGACATCGACACCTACGGCAACTGCACGGGCAACCTGTACTGCCTGCTCCCCTGCAACACCTCGGACGCCGATCCCTGCCCGCGGGGCACCAACTGCGTCCAGGCCTTCCAGAACGACACGAGCACCTACTGCTATGGTGACTGTCCCTACCTGATCGAGAACGGGTTCTGAGGAGCCAGTTGATGATCCACTACAAGGGAACGCCAGACGAGATGCGAGCGCTCGGCGCCTACATCAAGCTGATGCGCGCCAGCGAGACCGTCCTCTCGGAGATGACCAAGCACACGGTGGCCGCGAGCCTCACCATCTCGCAGCTCGGGACTTTGGAGGCACTCCATCACCTGGGGCCCATACCGCAGAAGGACATCGCCAAGAAGATCCTCAAGAGCAGCGGGAACATCACCACGGTGGTGGACAACCTGGAGCGGGAGAAGCTGGTCCACCGGGTCCGGGACACCCGCGACCGTCGCTTCGTCTATGTCCACCTCACCGCCGAGGGTCGCCGCGTGGTCCAACAGTACTTCCCCACCCACGTGGAGGAGATCACCCGACTCATGTCGGTGTTGACCCCCGACGAACAGGACACGCTCGCGGCGATCTGCAAGAAGCTGGGAATCGGAATCGTCGGCGCCTGATATGGTCATGGCAATGGTGCAGGTGAGAGCTAGCTGATGCGGGTCACGTTCTACGGCGTCCGAGGCTCGTGCCCGGCTCCCGGACCGAACACCGCCCAGCACGGGGGGAACACGTCGTGCGTCACGGCCCGGCTCGACGACGACACGCTGCTCATCTTCGACGCCGGGACCGGGATCAGGAACCTGGGAAAGGAGCTCATCGAAGAGGGCTACAAACGACCGTTGCACCTGCTGCTCTCCCATGTCCACTGGGACCACATCATCGGGCTGCCCTTCTTCGATCCGATCTGGGAAGCAGATACCCGTCTCCTCATCCACCCCCTCACCAACAACCGCCAGGAGCGGTTCCGGTGGCGGCCCACCATCTTCGACGAGATCCACTTCCCGGTTCCCGCGGCGGACATCCCCTGCAAGGTCGAGCTCGCCGATCATCCCCGATCGCAGTGGGACCTCGGCTCCGCCACGATCCTCCGCATTCAGCTCAACCACCCCGGCGGCGCGCAGGGGTTCCGGATCGAGGACCGGAACGGCAGCGTGTTCTGCTTCATCACCGACAACGAGCTCAGGCCCCCAGGGCGGGTCACCACCAGCGTCGAACGGTTGGCCCAGTTCGTCGAGGGCGCCGATGTGCTGGTCCACGATGCCCAGTTCCTGGAGGGGGACATGCCGCATCGGCACGGCTGGGGTCATTCCCTCGTCGATGACGTGCTCCGCTTCGGGGAGATCGCCAAGCCGAAGAAGCTGGTGCTGTTCCACCACGATCCCGACCGGACCGACGAGCTACCAGGAGCGTGGCCTCGACCTCCCGGTGGTCATGGCCCACGAGGGTCTCACGCTCGACCTGGAATAGGCGTTTCCTGGCCGCTGGTCTGGGAAGGCGGCGCACTGTGTGCGCGCTTGTGCGGCACACAGCGAGGTATGGGAGCCACGACCCCCGTCTTCCAGGGGGAATAGCCCTGGGAGGCCGGTTCACCCCCGATCACGCGGCGGGACGATGGCACCCTGTCATACTGGCACGGACCTTGCTGCACAGG
>JAFDJI010000856.1 GCA_019307545.1 Deltaproteobacteria bacterium
ATATCTACCCCTCTTCTTTCTCCGGCCCCTCGGACCGGAGTCTCAGCCTCCCTTGCCTCAGTTCAGCGCCGACGAGCGCCCCGGCCGGCGCCTTGCCGGCATCGGTCAGCACCTTCCCGTCCTGCGACCGCAGCACCGCATACCCTCGCTCGACGACCCGCCTGGGATCCACCAGGTCGAGCCTTCGGCTCCTCGCGTTCAGACGCTCCGCCTCCAGTTCCAGCCTGCGGCCGCTCCGCGGTCCCAGAACCGATGTCAACCGGTCCATGTTCTTTGCCACCGTGGCGATTTCCCGCATCGCACCCTGAGCGAGTTGCCTCGTGGAGCGTTCAAGCTCTCCCTCCCGCCGGGCGATCAGCGATACGGCGTTCCGCGGTATGGAGCCGCCGAGGTGGGCCAGTTCCCTGGATGCAACGTCGAGCACGGCGCGCGCCCCGAGAGCGGTGCGCTTACGGCGATGCCTCAACTCCGCAGATGCGCTCTCCAGCATCCGTGATGCGGCGTTGGCCAGCCGGGTGGCGCGATCGGTCACAGACGCCGAAGCTTCCAGGATCGATCCCGCGGCAAGGCGGAGGATCTCCACCCCTGCCCCCTCGACCTGCTCCAGGAACTCCTTTACCGTTTCAACCAGGAATGCTGCCGCCGCGGTCGGCGTCTTGGCCGATCGCGCCGCGGCGTCGAGGACCGACCGGTCCTGCTCGTGTCCGATCCCTACCACGACCGGAAGTGGAAAGTTCGCCACCGCACGTCCGAGCGGTTCCGAATCGAACCACGCCAGATCGGTCCGCGACCCTCCACCGCGGCAGATCAGGACGACATCTAGACTGCCGCTCATGGAGCGGAACCGGTCTAGGGCGTTCAGGACCGATGGTTCGGTGTTGCGGCCCTGCACCCTTGCGCCGTGGGTGGTTACGTCGAAGGAGTACCCGGATTCCTGGAAGGTCCTCAGAATGTCGTTGTAGGCGTCGGAGTTCAGGCTGGTGATCAACCCCACGCGCAACGGAACGGTGGGGAACGGAAGTGAGCTGTTCAGCTCTATGATCCCTTCCCCGGTCAGCTTGCGGATAATTTCCTCACGCCTGCGGGCAGCCTCGCCGAGGGTGTATTCGACGTCCAGGTCCTGGATCCTGGCGCGGTATTGCCCCCAGTCCTCGTAGATTTCGGTGTGCACCAGAAGCCGCACCTTGATCTCGTCCTCGAGGTGGAAAGGGTCGCCGGCGGCGGCAAGGCGGTCCTCAATGGCGCTGCGCACCCCCTCGAACAGGATGGCGTTGATCTCGGCCGTGGTGCCGCCCGAGTCATCCCGTTCGACGAGGTGGAACCCGACATGACGGCGGTGGGCGTTCTTGTTGAACCCGCTTATCTCGCCGACCAGCCAGACCGGACCGGGGAACGCGGCCTGGAGCGCCGCCGCCGCCTCGAGGTTCAACCTCGACACGGTGTAGTCGTTGGAGTGTGGTGCAAGATCTTCCCCGGCCCCGGTCTTCGACTCCTCGACCGGATTGTCGAACAGGCCCGGTGAAACGCTCTTCTTTTGCCCGGCGGCTGCGTCATCCAGTGGTAGAGATCCTCCGAGCGCCACGTACAACCGGCAGGTCGCCTCATCGCAGCCGAACCCCTTCGGGTGCAGGAGGTCGACCAGTCTGATCACCATATCCTCGGGGACCGACCAGTACTTCTCAACTGCGTTCCAGCGCCTGCCCGGAACGGTCTTGACCAGTTCCACCAGCCTACGGTCGAAGGGGAAGCGCAGGCGAAGCGAACCACGGCCGTCGTGTTCGATACTCCGGCTCATTTCACTTACCCCCACGGAGCCTCTCCGCCACGGCGGATATCCGGCCGGCCGCCGTGTCGATTTCGGCCTCGGTGGTGGTTCTTCCCGTCGTGAGTCTGAGCGTGCACAGTGACGTCTCGGAATCTACACCCATGGAGGTCAACACCGCCGACGGTTCGGCGCCCCCGGCGTGGCAGGCAGCGCCGGCCGACGCGGCGACACCGTCCAGTTCGCCAAGCAGTGTGTTGGCGTCCGCTCCGGGGATGGCGACGCATGCGGTGTTGGGCAGTCGCCCAGCACCCTCGCCATGGACCACGAGATCAGGAAAGTTCCCCCGCAGGTGGTCCACCAGGCGGTCGCGCATCGAGGCCATGTGTTTTCGGCGGCTTTCAAGCTCCTGGTAGGCGAGTTCGCATGCCGCCCCCAGAGCGACGATCTGGGCGGTGTTCTCGGTACCGGCGCGACGCCCGCCCTCGTGGCCGGCGCCTCGCATGAAGCCGGCGAAGGGCGGTCCTTGGCTAAGG
>JAFDJI010000857.1 GCA_019307545.1 Deltaproteobacteria bacterium
GCTTCGAAGACCACAACGGGTGCCCGGACCCGGACAACGACGGGGACTACATCCTCGATGGGAGCGATGCCTGCCCGGACGATCCCGAGGACGATGACGGGGTCGAGGATGACGACGGCTGCCCGGAGACCCGCACCGTGGTGATCATCCGATTCCAGGACCCCGACGGAGGGCCCGTCGCCGGGGTGCAGGCCGAGGTGGAAGGGGAATCCCTTCCGGTCACCGGCGCCTCGGAGTTCCACACCGTGCTGGAGCCGGGCATCTTCAACCTGGATGCCACGGCCGGGGGGTACGCCTCGCTGGACGCGAAGTTCCAGGTCGCCGAACCCGGTCCGGTGGAGGTGGTGGAGACCATGACCCCGGTCGTCCCGATGGGCAGCCTGGTGATCGCCGTCTACGACGGGGAGGGCAAGGTCATCCCGGATGCGACCTGGCAGCTCGACCACGGCCGACCGGCACCGGTGCTGCCCGGGCCCACCGCGCTTCCCCCGGGGGAGTACGTGGTGACCATTCGCGCCGAGGGCTACGCGACCGCCTATGGCCCGGCGGACGTGTTCGACGATGAGGCCGCCCGGCTGCAGTTCACCCTGATGCCCTCGCGAGTGGAGGTGGTCGGGGAGCGGATCTCGCTCGAAGAGAAGATCTACTTCGACACGGGAAAGGACCGCATCAAGCCCGATAGCCTCCCGCTGCTGGATGAGGTCGCCTCGGTGCTCAAAGATCACCCGGAGATCGAGTTGGTCCGGGTCGAGGGCCACACGGACAGCCGGGGTAGGGAAGCCTCCAACCTCGACTTGAGCGAACGCCGGGCGTTCAGCGTCCGCAGGTACCTGATCACCCAGGGGGTCGAGTCCTGGCGCCTGCAGAGCGTGGGCTTCGGGGAGTCGCGCCCGTTGGACTCCGCGGAGACCGAAGCGGCGTGGGAGAAGAACCGGCGGGTGGACATCTTCATCGTCAAACGCACGGATGACTGACGGAGGCCGACAGATGGGGTGTGATCTGATGACTGGCGCCAAACCATGGGCCCACCTGCTCGCGCTCGCCCTGCTCGCCATGCCGGGCCTGGCCTGGGCCGGGTTCACGAACGTCGCCTCCTCGGTGGGCCTGGCCCTGGGCGACGACAAGGACGGCGGCGCTACCTGGGCCGACTTCAACAACGACGGGTACCCGGACCTGCTCGTGAACACCGACACGAACAACACGGCCCACCGTACGCGCATCTACATACACGACGGAGCCGCCACCCTGCTCTCGTGGACCGACCGGACGCTGGCCATGGCTCCGGGGCTCAGGACGCGGGACCCGGCGGAGCGCTCGGCCATCGTCGCGGACCTGAACCACGACGGATACGTGGACTTCGCGCGCAACAGCTCGGAGCCGATCGAGATCTGGCTGAACAACGGTCCCGACAGCGACGGGGACTACAGCTTCGGTATCGCCGGCGGGACCACGCCCGACCAGCTCATCGACAACGGCTTCACGCCCGGCGAAGGCACCTTCAACACCGAGGGCATGGGTTTCGTCGACTACGACAACGACGGCTGGCTCGACCTGCTGGCCGACAACCACGGCTCCGGCATCTACTCCTTCCGCAACGCCCAAGATGGCGCGCTGCCCTTCGTCTGGGACGGGACCCCCCAGCCGAGCGGTCTCCCGCTCAGCGGCGCCGCGGACGGCGACTATGCGGCGTACACCGACTTCGACGTCGACGGCTACGTCGACATCGGCGCCCGGAAGCGGGATGACCCAGACCTGTACCTCAACGACGGGGACGGCACGTTTTCGTCCTACAACCCCTTCTATTTCCAGGCGGACAACGGGGACAAGGGCGGGAGCATCTTCTGCGACTTCGATGACGACGGGGACTTCGACTTCTTCTGGGGCCACGGCGAGCGGGCAAACGGCTACCTGGACCCGAACCAGGTAGTGCAGAACAACGGCATGAGTTGGTCGGCCCTCGGGGTGTTGACCGGGATGGCCCACGACACCAACGTGCAGGGGGTCGGGTGTGCCGACGTCGACAATGACGGCGACCTCGACCTGTACGTTGCCCATGCCAATGGCGCCGATTTCCTGTTCACCAACACTTCGAGCGGGGGGAGCATCACCTTCTCCCCTTCGATAGGGCCACCCCGATGGGTGTGAATGACAGCGAAGGCATCGCGTTCGCAGACGTGGACCGCGACGGCGACATGGACCTGCACGTCAACGTCGACAACGACCCCAACGAGCTCTGGCTGAACGACACCAACGACGACGACTACCTGATGGTGCGGGTGTGGGCCGACGTGTCCTCG
>JAFDJI010000858.1 GCA_019307545.1 Deltaproteobacteria bacterium
GCTGCACGACCTCGAGCTCGCTGTCGAGATGTGCCGTGCGCTGGAGCGTCCGGTGGTCGCGGTGATCAACCGCTCGGATCTCGGCGACGACAGCGTGGAGCGCTACCTCGCGCGCGAGGAGATCCGCGTCGTGGGGCGAATTCCCTTCGACCCGGCCATCGCCCGCGCGGTGGCCGCGGGCGACCTCGCCGCCCTGGCCTCGGAACCCCTGGACGCCACAGTGGATGCCGTGCTCGGCATCGCGGGAGAGGCATGATGCGCATCGCGGTTCTGAGCGGCAAGGGGGGCACGGGGAAGACCACCCTGGTCGCCACGTTCGCCCACCTCGCCGACCGGGTGGTGGCGGTGGAGTGCGACGTCGATGCCGCCAACCTCGCCCTGGTCCTGCCGGGCGAGGACGGCCCGGCACAGCCCTTCCTCTCGGGTCGCAAGGCCGTCGTGGACGAGGCCGTCTGTGCCGGGTGTGGGAGCTGTGCCGAGGTCTGCCGCTTCGACGCCCTGCAACCGACCCCTCACGGCGCCTTCCGGGTGGTCGTCCCTGCCTGTGAGGGTTGTGGCGCCTGCGCCTTCGTGTGCCCGATGGGCGCGATCTCCTACGCCGACAACCTTGCCGGAACCTGGCGTATTCGACGCATCGCGCGAGGCTGGCTGGTGCATGCCTCGCTCGGCGTGGCGCAGGACAACTCCGGCAAACTGGTGGCCCACGTGCGCGAGCAGGCGAGGCAACTCGCCGAGGCGCATGGCGTCGATCTGGTCCTCGCCGATGGACCACCGGGAATGGGATGTCCCGTGCTCGCCACGGTCGGTCACCAGGATCGGGTGCTCGCTGTGACGGAACCGACGGCCTCGGGCGCGCGCGACCTCAACCGGCTCCTCGACCTGGGGCACCACTTCCGGATTCCGGTCGATGTCGTGGTCAACAAGTGGGACTTGTCTCCGGCGGGCACGAATACCATCGAGGAGGCCTGTGCCGAGCGCAGGGTGCCGGTGATCGGTCGCATTCCCTTCGACCCGGCAGTTCCCCGGATGCTGGCGCGCGGTGAGGTTCCCCTCGGTCCCCCGGCTCACTTCGCCACCCGGGCGGCCCTTCGCGCCGTGTGGGCGCGGGTGTCTCGCCAGGTCACCCTCGCCACTGCGGTCGGTTAGCCTGATGGAACGTCATGGCACCAACCCACGATCGGCTCACCCCCCTCATCCTCGACAGCATCGGGGAGGGTGTGTTCACCGTCGACCACGATTTCCGGGTCACCTCGCTGAACCAGGCGGCCGAGGCCCTCACCGGGTGGTCGCGGGAAGAGGTCGTGGGAATGCACTGCCACGACGTGTTTCGCGCCGACATCTGCCAGGACCAGTGCGCCCTCCGTCGGACCGTCGACTCGGGCAAGTCATTGCGAGACGTTCGCGCCACCATCCTCGATCGGGAGATGAACGAGATCCCGGTCACCCTGTCCACCGCGGTCCTCCGGGAGGCCGACGGTGCCGTGGTCGGCGGAGTAGAGGTGATGCGGGACATCTCCGAGTTGGAGACCCTGCGACGCGCCCTCAGGGGCGAGCACCTGTTCGAGGACATCGTCGGCGTCAGTCCGGTCATGCGCCGCCTCTTTCGCATCCTCCCCGACGTGGCTCGCTCCGACGTGCCGGTGCTCATCGAGGGCCCCAGTGGCACGGGCAAGGAGATGGTGGCCCAGGCGCTCCACCGCCTGAGCAGCCGTGCAGAAAAGCCCTACGTGCGGGTGAACTGTGGCGCACTGCCCGACACCCTGCTCGAGAGCGAGCTTTTCGGGTTTCGGAAGGGTGCGTTCACCGACGCGCGGCGGGATCACCCCGGCCGCTTCGCCACCGCGGATGGGGGCACCCTGCTCCTGGACGAGATCGGCGAGACGTCACCCGCCTTCCAGGTCAAGGTCCTGCGGGTGCTGGAGGACGGGGAGGTCCAGCCCTTGGGTGCCGATGCGCCCATCAAAGTGGATGTGCGCATCCTTGCCTCCACCAACAGGGACCTGTCCCAGATGGTCGCGGAGGGCACCTTCCGAGAGGACCTCTACTACCGGCTGCGCGTCGTCGCACTGAGCCTGCTGCCGTTGCGAGACCGCCCCGAGGACGTGCCTCCGCTCATCGACCACCTGCTGGAGCGGATCGCGCTCAAGCGGGGACGGGAGGTACCGGGCGTGACGGAGGGCGCATTGCATGCCCTGACCGCGTACGGTTTCCCCGGGAACGTCCGCGAGTTGGAGAACATACTGGAGCGCGCCCTGGTGCTCTCGCGGGGCGAGGGGATCGGCCTGGAGCACCTGCCT
>JAFDJI010000201.1 GCA_019307545.1 Deltaproteobacteria bacterium
GCCCGGGTCGCGCGGGGGGCCGCTAGAAGAACCCGGTCGCGGTGTCGCTGCGGGGACGGCTAGACTTCCGGACCACCCAGGTCGAGCATGTCTCATAGAGGTCGACGGGTCCTTTCGATAGCCTTCGGGTGCTTGCTTCCCGCGGTGGGGTGGAGCCATGCCCTCGACCACCTGGCCACCACCGACGACATCGGCCCGAACAAGGTCCCCCACCAGGGGGTCTCCCACATCCTGGTCATCCCGTCTCGGGTGGGTGTGAGCAGCTACCCGGCCTCCGAGCTCGAGGAGCTTCAGTCCTTCTACGACCCCGAGGGCGGGCCCGGGACCTTCCGGACCTTCTGGTCGGTGGTCTCCGATGGTCGCTACGACGCCGTTCCCACCCTGGTCGATCCGGTGCTGTACACCGATCGGTGCCCGATCCCCGGTCGCGATCTGTCGAACTGCCGGTTCTCGCTCGACGACATCACCCTGCTGCTCAACGGGGACGTGCAAGACACCTTCGTCGACCTCCTGGAGCGTGTCCGCGACGAGCAGCACTTCGATCTTGCCTACTTCGACGTGAACGGGGACGGTGGCGATCCCGATGGCTACTTCGATGGGGTCATTGTCCACACAGACATGTACAGCGGGGTCGGGCTGCCCCTGGCCGTGTTTGGCGGCCCGGCGGTGGTGGGGGCGACCTCGGATTCGGACCCGCGTGAGGTGGCGGCCGGAAACGTGGCGCTCGCCCCGCCGGAGCACCACGAGTTCGGACACATCCTCGGGTTCATCGACCTGTACGGGGGGCCGACCCTCAACGGCCTCATGGCAGCTCGCCAGGCGACCTTGAGCGCGTACAGCCGGCAGCAGATCGGGTGGTCGGAGGTCATCCCGGTCACCGGATCGGGCCCCCATGATCTGGCCCCGGTGCTGGACGGGGGTTCGATCCTGCGCTTCGGGGATGCGCCACGGTACGTCCTGGTGGCCAACCGTGGTGGGGGACACCACGATGCCCTGGAATACGCGAACTCGGGACTGTGGACCTCCAGCATCGACGAGGAGGCCCTACCCGTGGGGCCCCTCGGCTTCCTGGACCTCGCGGAGCAGGACCTGTACCTGCCGAACGCGGAGCCGCCCTACCTGAACGTGCACCTCCCGGTGGGGTGCGACGAGCACACCTCGAACACCCTCGACGGGTGCGCCCTGGATGCACCGGGTCGGTACGTGGGCCTGGTCCACGCATCCGGCGAACACACCGGGTTCGCGATCGAGTTGGAGTCGGTGGCCTCCGACGGAACGATCTCGCTCTTCGTCCACGCGGACGACGAGTCCGACGGGTTGGTGAACCCCGGAGAGGACCCCGATTCCGTGACCGACGCGACCGCGTGCGGGTGCGCGGCCCCTGGCGGCGGTCCACCGACAGCCCTGTCCTTCCTCGCCGTCCTGGTGGCGGCGGGCGCACGGCGGCGCCACATCCCTCAAGTAGCGACCTGAGCAAACGCACCTGGGACATCCATGTCGTGCTTTGCACCCACAGCGTGGCGCTGCTCGGGGTGCAGATCGACAGAGCAGGCGGATCTCGCGCCGTGGCACGCTCCTTGCTTCGCTCCTCCACCTGGAGGCTCCGATGACGCGTATGCTGCTGCCCGCTCTGTTCCTCTCCGCCCTGGCCGGCCTGACCCTCGGGTCGGGCTGCCATGGGTACAACATGAGCGACTTCGGCGCGACCCAGGGCGGCGTGCAGGACATGGGCCTGGCCCGCGAGATGATCGCCGACGGCTACGTGCCGCCCCCGGAGGCCTTCGTCGTGGAAGGCATGTTCTCCGAGCACGACCTGCCCCTGTCCGGCACACCGTGCGACACCCTGTTGTGTCTGCGCGGGGCTGCGGGCATCGCCCCGGATGCGTCCGGAGCCTCCACGGGCTGGCTGCAGGTGGGCATGTCCTCCACCATCGACCCGGACCACTTCCAGCGCCCCAGCCAGACCATCGTGGCCACCGTGGACGTGTCGGGCTCGATGGGCTGGGACTACGCCCGTTACGACGAGGACTACCAGACACCTGGCGTGATCAGCCACCACCTGCTTCACGCGATCGTGGACGAGTTGGGTCCCGAGGACCGGATCGCGATGGTCACGTACGGCAGCCGGGTGCAGACCGTGTTGGACTTCACGAACCCAACCTCGGGTGAGGTCGAGGAGGCCATCGACGACCTCGACGAGGCTGGCTCCACCAACATGGAAGCCGGGCTGGAGACCGCCTACGACCTGGCTCGCGACGCCGACTTCGGCACCGACGAGGTCCGGGTGATGCTGTTCACCGACGTCCAGCCGAACGTGGGTGCCACCAGCGGCACCGAGTTCGAGGACATGGCCTCCGAGGGTGCCGAGGACGGGATTGGCCTGACCGTGTTCGCCATGGGGGTGGGCATGGGCCAAGAAGTGCTCGTGGCGATGTCCCACCTCCGCGGAGGCAACGCCTTCAGCCTGTTCACCACCGAGGACGCCGACGAGCTGATGGTGGACAGCTGGCCCTGGATGGTCAGCCCCATCGCTTACGACCTCTCCGTCTCCGTAGACCCGCCGGAGGGATTCTCCGTCGCCAACGCTTATGGCTTCCCGGCGGGCGGCGAGGACGAGGAGGTCGTGGCCGAGTTGGAGGTGGCCACCGTGTTCTTGAGTCGGCGTAAGGGCGCGATGCTGCTCGAGCTCCAGCCCCCCGAGGAGGGCTCGGTGGAGGACCTGTCCGTCACCGGGAATCTCTCGTACACGACCTCCGAGGGGGAAGAAGTCACAGACACGCTCTCCGCGGCCTACGATGGCATGCCACTCGACGAAAGGGGTCACTGGTACGGCCAGCACAGCGTGGGCCGCACCATCGCCCTGGCGCTGCTGGTGGACGGGATGCACGCCGCCGCCACCACGTACGTGGACGACCAGGTCGCCGCCGTAGCCATCCTGGAGGGGGTCGCCGCCCGGTTCGGAGAGGACGCCAGCGCGCTGGGCGACGAGGACCTGCCGGTCGAGGTCGAACTGGCCGAGGACCTCCTGCAACTCATGCGCGACGGTGCAGAGCAGAAGAGCCTGTACGGCCCCTACTGATTCGATTCCTCCTCGTTGCTCCCCATGCGTTGGGCAATTCGAGCGCCCCGGTTAGGGCATGGCGTGGAGGAACAGTTCAATGTCAAAGGTTGCCGTCGTCCAAGCGCCACCCGTGCTCCTGGACCGCAAGGGAACGATCGAAGGCGCGGTCGAGCAGATCGCGGCGGTGGCGTCGGAGGGGGCCGAGCTGGTCGTGTTCCCGGAAGCGTACCTGCCCGGGTATCCGACATGGACCTGGCGCCTGCGGCCTGGTGGAGATGCGAAGCTCACAAGTGAGCTCCACACGCGCCTGATCGAGAACGCCGTCGACCTCCGCCGCGGCGACCTGGCGCCGATCCTCGAGGCCGCCCGGGACGCAGACGTCGTCGTGGGCATTGGGTTGAACGAGATCGACGGCGATTTCGCTCGTTCGACGCTGTACAATACCTATGTGCTCATCGGTCCCGATGGCTCCCTGTTGAATCGCCACCGCAAGCTGATGCCCACGAATCCGGAGAGGATGGTCTGGGGGATGTGGGACGCGGATGGACTGCGGGTCGTGGACACCCCGGTCGGACGCATCGGATGTCTCATCTGCTGGGAGAACTTCATGCCGTTGGCACGCTATGCGCTGTACGCGGCGGGGGTCGAGATCCTCCTGGCGCCGACCTGGGATTCGGGCTCCGGGTGGGTGGGGTCCATGCAGCACATCGCTCGGGAGGGCCGCTGCTGGGTGGTGAGCACCGCCACCGCGCTCCACGCGAGTGACATTCCGGACGACTTTCCTTCGCGTGACCAGGTCTTCCCGGATCCGGACGAGTGGATCAACCCGGGGGATGCCGTCGTGGTGAGGCCGGGCGGCGAGCTCGTCGCCGGACCCCACCACCGGGAGAGGTCGGTCCTGTTCGCGGACATCGACCACAAGACCGTGGGGCCCGCCAGGCGCAACCTGGACGTGGCCGGCCACTACGCGAGGAACGATGTCTTCCAGCTGACCGTGAACCGAGGCGCGAGGCCCCCGGTGACCTGGGAAGACTGAGCCCCGCGGGGACTCGAATGACGGCGGGCCACGCGAGTGCCCTATGCTCGGGTCCCCGGGAAAGAGGTCGATGTCGAAGTCCAAGCCTCCAAGATCGCCGACCGAGGCTGACCGCCGCCAGGAGCCGCGTCCCGATGGGACCCGGGATCGACCCACGCTCGAGGTGAGCCGCCGCGACTTCCTGACCTTTGCGACCTCGTTCGCGGTGCTCGGCCAGGTGGCCGGTTGCCACTCCGGGGGAGAGGTGGTGGTGGAACCGGGGGTGGGGCTGACGGGGGAGGGGAACATCGTCCTGCCCGAGCTGCTGTGGTACGGGAACACCTCCGCCGAGCTGCACACGCCGGACGACTGGCAGGTCGAGGTTCGCGAGATGCACGGGGCCAAGCGCCCCGGGATGACCCCCGAGCAGATGGCCGCCGCCATCAATGATCCGATCGGAACCCGACCCATCCGCGAGCTCGCGAAAGGCAAGAAGAAGGCGGTGATCCTCTTCGACGACATGACGCGGCCCACCCGGGTGGACCAGATCGCGCCCCTCGTCGTCGAGGAGTTGCTGGCTGGAGGCATCGCCGAGGACGCGATCAGCTTCGTATGCGCCCTCGGAACCCACGGCGCGCTCACCCAGAACGAGCTGAGGAAGAAGGTGGGGGTCGAGATCCTGGAGCGGTTCCGGGTCTACAACCACAACTGCTACGAGCACTGCGTCGAGGTGGGGACCACCTCCCGTGGCACCAGGCTGCTGATCAACCGCGAGGTGATGTCCGCGGATCTCAAGATCGGCATCGGTTGTGTCACCGCCCACGCCAACACCGGGTTCTCCGGCGGAGGCAAGATCGTGCTGCCGGGCGTGGCCCACATGGGAAGCATCGCCCACTACCACATCGCCGTGCCGGCCACCGACCGCCAGTCCACCGGGCTGGGCCGGTACGACCACAACGTGATGCGCTTCGACATCGAGGAAGCCGCGCGCATGGCGGGGCTGGACTTCAAGGTGGACGTGGTGGTGAACGAACGGGGGGTCGCCACGGCGATGTACGCCGGCGATTTCCTGCAGTGCCATCAGCAGGCGGTGGTTGCGGCCAAGGAGATCTACGCCCTGGACCGGACCGGTGCGAAGGCAGACCTGGTCGTCGTGAACGCGTTTGCCAAGCCCAACGAGATGTTGATCGCCTACATGCTGGGCATCCAGACGCTGTATCCCCACAAGGGCGGGACCATCGTGTTGGTCGCCAACGCGCCCGAGGGCCAGGTGGTCCACTACCTGTTGGGCCGCTTCGGCGAGGACTATGGCGGGCTGAGGTACCCGACCGCGGTGGTCTTCGACGAGTGGAAACTGGTCGTCCAGGCGCCCCACTTCGACAAGACGTTCGGCGACTGGTTCGCGAACCCCGACGCCATCACCTGGACCCGGGACTGGGAGGGCACCCTGGAGGTGGTGCGCCCCTTGCACGGTGCGGGCAGCAAGGTGGTGGTGATCCCGAACGCCACCATGACCTACTACCCCGGGTGACAGGTCGTCTGTCTCTCCCGTCAGCGTGTCGGATCAGCTGAAGAGCTTTCGGACGGCCTTGCCCATTGCGGACGCGGTCTGGTATCGCGCGTCGGGCGAATGATGGCACGCCCGGACGATGATCTGTCGCAGGTAGGGGTGGATGTCCTGCACCACTTCGGGGCTCCGGGTGGCGAGGGAGAGGTCGGGCGGGTCCTTTCCCATCAGCATGAACCACATCATGGCGCCGACTCCGTAGATGTCCGAACGGACGTCCACCTTGCGGGCGTCGTACCGCTGCTCTGGGGGGCTGTACAGGAACTCGCCCAGCGCCTCGGCGGCTCGGGTAGCCACGTGTGGGTTCTGCTCGAGCAGTGCGGTCCCGAAGTCGGCGACTTTCGGGTTGAGGTCCGCGTCGAGGAAGATGCTCTCCGGACAGAGGCCGCGGTGGATGCAGCCCACCTTGTGGGCCGCGACCATCCCGAGCAGGATGAACAGGGTGATCCTGGCGACGATGTCCGCGGGCAGACCTCTTTGGGGTGTGTGTTCGCGTAGGTCGCCCCCCTCGCAGTACTCCATCACGATCGCGGGTTCGTCGGCCATCGCGCCGCCCACGTCGTAGATGCGGACGATGTTCGGGTGGACCAGCCGGGCCATCGCCTTGGCCTCGGTCAGGAAGCGGGAGCGCACCCTCTCATCGGCGAAGTAGTCGGGCTTCAGGACCTTCACCGCGTAGGTCCCGCCGGCGCTGCGGTCGGTCACCAGGTACACGTCGGACCATTCCCCGCCCCCGAGGCGCTCGTTGATGTAGTAGTGCTCGTCGATCCAGACGGGGATCTGCGCTGGGTCGTACATCTCCTTCCCCTCGAGTGAACTGCGACACGCTAACACGTGTCCGCAGTACGCTCGAAGCCCCCTTCAACAGTGGTCGTGGCTTGGGTCATCGCGAGGGGAAGGATACCCTTGGACCACGGTCCTATGGTGCGAGCCGAACGTGGATTTGGACCTGCCCGATGCAGACTGCCTGCTCATCGTCCGCATCTACGGCGCGGCGATCGGTATCCACGAGTACACCAGCCTCGTCCAGGCACCCACGGTGTGGCTGCTCGGGGGTCCGCTCGGTCTGTACAGGATCTCGCCGAATCCTCGAGATAATGCCCGGATCAGTCCACCCATCCGACCTGGTCGATG
>JAFDJI010000202.1 GCA_019307545.1 Deltaproteobacteria bacterium
CACGTTGATCAACAGCCCCCGGCGGTGAGCTTCCCGCACCACCTCGCGGTTCACCTCCTCGTTCTGGGTGGCGGCGAATACCAGGGCGCAACCATCCAGATCACCGGGCTCGAAGGGGCGGGCCAGCCAGGAGACGTTGCCGTCACTGGCGAGTTGCTGCAGCTCGGAGGTTGCCTCCGGGGCGATCAGCCGGATGCAGGCCCCGCACTCGAGCAGCGTCTGCACTTTGCGAAGCGCGACTCTTCCGGCGCCGACCATCGCCACCAGCCGGCCAGAGAGCTTGAGGGAGAGTGGGTAGAGCGGGTCGGGCAAGAGGTTGGCCGCGCCGGCGCCTACCGCTCTGGTGGCACGGCCCGGCCGCGGGATCGGGCGTGGGTCATTGCCAGCAGGCGATAGAAGAAGTGAGCGAACTTGGTGTAGGGCAGGAAGATCAGCAGGCAGAACACCGCCACCAGGTGGACCAGGTAGGTCGGTGTGCCGATGACCGCCGGAATCGGGGTCAGACGGACGAACTCGGTGCCGAAGCCGGTCAGGCCTACTGCCAGGAGCAGCCCCAGGAAGAGCCAGTCGGCGTAGGTGCTCTTCCCGTTCTGCTCCGGGTTGGTAGCGCGGTAGTACCAGACGTACCCGCAGCCTCCGACCAGCGCCAGGCCGGCCAGGTTGCCTGCGATCTTGACCGGGTGTCCCCATCCCAGGGGGTAGAGGTGGGGATTGTCCAGCAGGAAGGGAAGCTCGAGGATGGTGAGCAGGGTGGCGATGCTGGTGACCACGAGGAGGCCGAGGAAACCGTAGAACACCAACAGGTGGCCGGAGCGGCGCGTTGCACTGACCTCGCAGCGGTGGAAGCGGCTGTGCCAGAGCAGCTCTCCTACGGCGCCGACAAGGGCCGGCAAGAAGGACTCCCGCTCTTCGGTGCCCCAGTCCGCCGCGGTGGCCTCCATGGCGCGCCAGAAGCGCACCGCCCCGATGGCCGCAGAGGCGATTGCGAGCAGGAAGGCCGTGGTGAAGTACCCGATGATCACGGGATGGGAGAGGAACTCCTCGTACTCGAAGTGGGCCTCTTGGAAGACCAACGGTGCGGTGGCATTCAGCGCCTGCTGGGTGACCACCATCAACCCGAGGAACAAAGCCGCGATCAGGAGCAACACCGGCAGGAGCCTCGGCTCGCCCGCCAACTTGCCCATGAAGCCGGGGAATGCGAAGTGCTCGATGGCCTTCAAGCGCAACGCGGCGAGCACGTCGCCGGGACGGGCGTCGCGGGTGCACTGGGTCGAGCAATCGCCGCACTGGTGGCACAGCCACACGTCCGGGTCGCCCGCCAGCTTGTCGGCCAGACCCCAACTCGCCCAGATCATCTCCTTGCGTGGGTAGGGGCGGTTGGCAGGAGACAGCGGACACACCACCGAGCAGGTGGCGCACTGGGAGCACTTCTTGACGTCGCTTCCGCCTTTGCGGATCAAGTCCCTGACGAACTCGAGGTCGGGGTTTACCTTCACCTGCTCGCCCTCCAACGGGGTGGAGACCCTCTGAGCGGCGGCTGAGCTGGAGGCTTCGCCGCCGTTCGGGAGTCCGAATTCGTCACATCCCCTTGAACGGGTTCATGCCGATCTCCTCGATCAGCTCCATGAACTCGTCGATGACCGCGGGGATCGTCTCGTAGTCCGAGATCTCGATCGAGTGGAGTTGTACCCGCTCGTTCTCCAGCGCCATCTGTTCCAGGGCTTCCTTGATGTTCCCACCGCGGGTCTCCATCAACTCGGAGCCCGTGACCATGTGACACTGGTAGTCATCGCCGTGCTTGCAGCCGAACAGCAGCACCCCATCGAAGCCATTGGAGATGGCCTCCTTGATGAACACGACGTTGATTGCGCCCAGGCACCGGACCGGGATCACGCGCGCGAAGGCGCTGTACTGGATGCCGTGCAGGGCCGCGGCCTCCAGCGCCGGCAGCGCATCGTTCTGGCAGGCCAGCACGAGCACCCGAGGCTTCTCATCCCACTCCTCGGGCACCTCCACCGACTTGATGCAATTGGCCACCGCGGAGATGGAGTAGTCCGGGAAGCTGATGATTCGCTCGGGACAGGCACCCATGCAGATGCCGCAGCGGCGGCAGCGGGTGACCTGGTACTCGGGCGTGCCCTTGGCGTCCTCGTTGATGGCGCCGAAGGGGCATTCCTCGGTGCAGCGCTTGCACTGGGTGCAGCGCATCAGCGAGAACACCGGGAAGGACTGGTCTCCGGACCGCGGATGGACCGTCTCGCCCCGCGAGAGCATCTCGAGGCACTGCATGGCCTTCATGGCAGCGCCCGTGGCGTCCTCGGCCGCGCTGGCTCCGTCCATGGGTGAGCGGAGGGTGCCGGCGGCATAGATGCCGGTACGCCGGGACTCGTAGGGGAAGCAGATGAAGTGGGAGTCGGGGTAGCCGTGCTTCAACGCCGGCAGGTCGGGGCCCTGGCGGTAGTCGAGGTTCAGGATCTCGGTGCCCTCGTGGGTTGCGAGCGCCTCGACCGCGGCCATGCACTCCTCGTACTTGGCGTTGCCCGGACCCTCTGCGACCACCCGCTTGCTATCGGCAAGCTTGCGGAGGGCCTCGCCGTCGGCCCCGGTTGGCTTCATCCCGCAGTTGAGCACCACGAGGTCGACCTCGACCTCGAGGTCCTCTCCCAGCATGCTGTCACTGACCTCCAGGACGATCTGCCCGTTGACGCCCGCGATGCCGTTCACGCTTCCGCGGGTCAGGAAGATGCCGGGATCCTCTTGGGCCCGAATCAGGAAGTCCTCCTGTTGGCCGGGGGTGCGCAGGTGCTCGTAGAACACGAACGCGCGCGCGTCGGCGTCGGCCTCGCGGATGTAGAGCGCCTGTTTCAACGCGTTCAGGGACATGATGGACGAGGCGTAGGAGAAGATCTCCGGGTTTCGCGAGTCGCCGCACTGTACGAAGGCGACACTCTTGACCGGTCGGCTGTCCGACGGCCGCACGAAGGCGCCCTGCTTCGCCATCTCCTCGAAGGCAGCGTTGGTGACCACGTCGGGGTTCTCGCCGTAGCCCAGGTGCGCGAAGTCGGTAGGCTCGACTGTGGTGAACCCGGTGGCCTGCACGATGGCACCGATGCGGAAGGTCCCTGCGGAGGCTCCAGCCCCACTCAAGGTGACGTCGAACAGACCGGGGCCGCCGACGATCGACTCGATGGTGGAGTCGAGGTGGACCGTGATGCGCTCGTTCGCGGTGACCGCCGCCACCGTCGCGGCGATTCCGGGATCCTCGAGATCGCGGTAGGGAGGCCTCGTGGGCACGGAGCGGTGCAGCTTGGCCATGTAGCCACCCAGCTCGGACGCCTTTTCGACCAGCACGACGTCGCTGCCCGTCTCGGCTACGTCGAGGGCTGCGGTCAGGCCGGCGATGCCGCCACCTACCACCAGGATGCTCTTGCATAGGTCGGCGTGCCCTTCGAACAGCTCGACTGGCTTGGACTCCTTCGCCATGGTGATGCCCATGCGCAGGTAGTCCTGGGCCATCATGTCGGTGTCTTCGTCGTTCGGCGGATGGGTGAGGATGACCCACTCCAACAGGTTGACGACCTGGACGTTGATGGCGTCGGGCAGGTCTCCCGCGTTGTAGGAACGCGAGTTCGGCCCCGCCACCACCACCTTGGTCAGCTCTTCGGCCGCTACCCGCTCCCGCAGGGCAGCCAGGGCATCGGCGTCGCAGCTCTCGATGGTCTCGCAGAGATCGACCTTGAACTCGTCGGTCGCGACCTCGGTCAGCGCATCGATGTCGAGGGCCTCGCCGATGCCATGGCCCGTACAGATGAACACCCCAATCTTGTCGCTCACGGCTACCTCCTTACGTCCTGGATTGCGCGCAGTGCCGCGGCGGTGGCATCCTTCACAGAACGCGACACCTCGGCGGGTCGGACCGCGCATCCGACTGCATAGACCCCGCTACGCTCCGCCGGGTTGACGACGAAGCCGTAGTGGTCGGATTCTGCTTTGAGCCCGGGGATGGGCGAATCCACGTTGTTCGGAACGACGCCGGTGGCCAACACCACCAGGTCGAAGTCCTGCTGCAGGAGTTGGCCGCCAATGGTGTCTTCGGCGGTCAGGGCCAGGGCGCTGCCGTTGGCGGCGACCCGCGCCACCTTGCCCTTCACGAAGGTGACATGGTCGTCCTTCACCAGGTCGTAGTAGAACTCCTCGTGGCGTCCAATAGGGCGGATGTCGATGTAGAAGATGGTGATCTGGGCATCGGGCAGACGCGCGCGCACGTACCGCGCCTGCTTGAGCGAGCCCATGCAACAGACGGCGGAACAGTACAGGTTGTGGTTGGTGTCTCGGGAGCCGGCGCACTGGACGAAGGCTACGCGCGTGGGCTCGGCACCATCGGAGGGTCGGAGGATCTTGCCCGAGGTGGGTCCGCCTTTGGATGCCAGGCGCTCCATTTCCACGTTGGTGATCACGTCCGCGTTTTCTGCGTAGCCGAGGAGATCGAGGTTGTTTGCGTCGTAGGGTCGCCAGCCGGTGGCCAGGATGATGGCGCCTATGTCGACCTCGAAGGTACGGGGCTCCTCCGACAGATCAATGACGTCTTTGGGCTCGGCGGCCTGCAGTGCCGTCTTCTCGGCGTCGGTCAGAGCGTCCAGGTGCAACACGCAGAGCGGCGGGTAGGCCTGGTCATGCGGCATGTGGAGCGCCTTGACCGTGCTCTGGCCGTAGTTGAAGTCGTCGGGGACCTCGCTGGTGACTGCGTCCAGATGCGCCCGAGATACCGCGCCCTTCACGTAGCGGGGGTTCTGCTTGATGGTGACATGGAAATCGCCCCGACTACCGGAGACCTGCACCACCTCGGCCAGGGTGTGGACCTTGAGGCGCGGGTTGTTGCGGATGCGCTGGTTGTTGATTTCCAGACCGCAGGTGGGGGGGCAAAGCTTCGGGAAGTACTGGTTCATCCTCACCACCCGGCCGCCAAGGTAGGCTTCCTTTTCGACCAGGATGACCTCGCTGCCGAACTCCGCCGCCTCGACGGCGGCCGTGATGCCGGCGATGCCTCCACCAATGACCAGGATGGGCTTGCCGCTTGGCGCTGGGTTGTTGCTCACTTTGCCTTTCCTCCGTGGAGTGGATTCTCGGCCGTGGAACAGGACGGGCGATTTATCGCCTTCGGTGCTACTCTTTGGCCTTCTGGAAGAACGCGTGCTCTTCGCGCCGCTCTGCCTCGAGTGCGGGGTTGAGCTTCATGGTGTCCTCGAACCCGAGGGTGAAGCGGAGCCATCGGAAGGCGAACTTCATCAACTCGAAGTCGTCGGTCTTGATGGCCTCTACGATCTCCGGCTCCACCACGAACTTGTCGAGGAGGGTGGACTCGAACACGAAGCGCCGGAAACGGTCCAGGTTGTAGGAGGCCATGAAGAACATGTCCATCTTCGCGGGCGACATGTCGCCGCTTTCGAAGAAGGGGTGCAGGGTGATGGGCCTGAACAGCTCGCCCGCCCGGTCGTACTCTTCGATGCCCTGGTCCCTGATCCAGTCGGACACGGCGTACTCTCGCCCCTCCTCGAAACCTTTGCAATGGTCCTCTTCCAAGAGGAAGTAGAACCGCTGCCCCTGCGTGTCCTCGTCTCGGGGTGCGGCCATGCCCAGGGGGTACATGCGGCAGGCCCAGGGTCGGTCCTCGTAGACCGTGCAGCCCTGTTCGCCCACGAACTGGCAGGTCTTGCCCTCGTCGCCGCGCATCCGAAGCAGCGGTACCGGCTGCTTGATTTCCTTGTTGAAGGGGACCACGGCGTACTTGTCGAGGAACTCGTTCGAGGTGATGCCGAGGCGGCGCTTGAGCCGCAGCACATCGTAGGGGGTGAGGAAGATGTTGATGTTCGCGCAACAGTGGTTGAAGCACGGCACGTCGGGGTGACAGGAGAAGCGGAAGCGGTCGTCCGGTCCGAAGCGTGGGGCATCTTCCAGGACGCGCGCCTTGAGTTCCTTGGGGGTCGTCATGGGGTTTCCTCTCCTTTGTCGCGTTCGTCCTCAATCCACTCCCGCATGGCGGCTGCCGACCACACGGGCAGCGGCCCGCTGGATCGGTTCTCGGGGTCGTAGCGGAAGCGGTAGGAGGCCTTGACCTCGTAGGTCTCGAGCATCCACTCCCAGCCCTGCTTGAAGTAGGGGCATTCGTCGTCGAAGCAGACCAGGTGGATCTGTCCGCCCCAGGACGAGTCGGGCGGGGTGCTCCAGCGCGCCAGGCGGCCCCCGCAGTGTGGACAGGTATCGATGTGGTTTCCAGTCACAGATGGCCTCCGAAGAGCCTCCATCTATTCCGACGATCGAATACAGGCCCGCCAAGAAACAACCCCCCGGGCGCTTCGGCGCCCAGGGGGTTGGTGTTCAACGTGATGTGACTAGTCGATGATCGAGTAGATCGGCCGCTTGATCATCTCCCACTGGCCCTCGGGACTGCGCACGCAGTTGACGAAGCACTTCCAGTTCTCGTCATCCATCGCCGGGTTGTCGGCGCGGAAGTAGTAGCCCGGCCACCGGGTCTCCGTCCGGAAGTCCAGGGTCTCCACGTGCGCCTCGGCCTGCGCCGTGCGGTGCAGGTTCTCCCAGGCACGCTTCAGCTCGTAGTCGTTGGCGGCGCCGAGCTTCTCGGAGTCTTCGTTGAGGAAGACGAGCAGCTCTTTGGCGCGGGCGAGCATGTACTTGTTGGTGCTGAAGGCCGCGGACACGCCGCCGGCGTACTCGTCCATGATCTTCTGGAGCCGGTACATGTACTGGCGCGGAC
>JAFDJI010000859.1 GCA_019307545.1 Deltaproteobacteria bacterium
CGGATCACCCGGCCGGATCGGAGCAGCAGGATGCGGATCGCACCCAGGCCGCCCTGGCCGGGATTGCTCACTCGTCCTCTCCGGTGGGCCGGTCCCCGAGCACCGGCTCCACGATTCGGGAGCGGTAGCTACGGCGCATGGGCACCAGTCCGGGGAGCTGCCGCGGCCGACGCTGGAACAGGTAGACGGACCCCGCGGCCGCCTCGCCCCGGATCAGCCGCTCGTCGAACTCCATCCGCGAGGAGGTCGGGATGGGGACCGGCGCCTCCTCTGTCGCGGGCGCCTCCTCGGTCGCGGGCGCCTCCTCCTCGGTGGGGGTCTCCTGGGCATGGGCCGCACCGGATGCGACAAGCACCGCCATCAACCAACGAAAAGAGCGCATGACTACTTCCTCTCCACCACCATTCTGAACCGATAGCACCCGGCCCAGCCCGCACTTCGCATGACCAGGTCGATCGTGTGGTAGGGCAGCGCCTCGTCGGCCTGGATGGTCGCTACGACCTCCTCCAGTCCCAGCGCCGCCCGACTCTGCCAAGCCTCCTCCACCGCGACGACGATCTCCTCGATCTGACCCGCCTCCAGCAGAGCGGGTTCCACGGTCCCGCCCTCGTTCAACTCGAAGATCCGCTCCCCCTCCACGAACACCGCTTCCGGGGAGACGGCGATGTTCACCGCGGACTTGAAGGGGCTCTTCGCGGTGCTGGAGGGAAGCTCCACGTCCGCGTGCAGCACGAAGTCCTCGTCGTCCGCCTGGAAGCTCTCCAGCAGGAACACCAGGATGATGGTGAACATGTCGAGCAGGGAGGTGAGCTGGAGCGACATCCCCCGTTTCGGCCTGAACCTGTCCATGGAGCTGAACACCGTTCACACCCTCCTGGAGAGCACGACGACGGGGAACAGGGGGACGCGGACCTCGTTCGGGGTGCCCTCGTTGAGCGTCCGCTCCCGGGTGACGTCCAGGACGGTGATCACGTCGCGGTACACCACGCCTTCGCCCGCCAGGAGGATGACCGTGTCGCTCTCCTCGTACATCTGCTTGATCTGGTAGAGGGCGCGGGAGAGCAGGTCGAGGTCATATCCCTCATCGGTTCTGGGGATGGTCAGCGACAGCGCCGCGAGCGTCTCCTCGTCGAGCACCGTGCTGGCGGCGCTGATGTGGACCTCGTCCGCGTTGACCTGCAAGGTGACGGTGACCGCGCGCTCGCTGGCGGCGATGTCGGTCTTCCCGGCGCTCTGGGAGGGCAGGGAGGTGGGAATCACCCCCACGTGGAAGAAGGCGGCACTGAGGAGAAGGAAGGGGATCAGGACCACGAACAGGTTCATCACCGGGATGAGGTCGACCTCGGCCTGCCCGCGGATTCGGCGCCATTTCTCGAAGCCCATCGCGCGCCTCACGCCACGTGGCGGTCCATGGGTTGTTGTGGGGCGTCCCGTTGCATACGCGCACCGAGTGCCGCGACCAGGCCGACCGCCCCCTCCTCCACCCGGATGAGGATGTTCTCCATGCGTCCGGAGAGCAGGTTGTGGGCGAACAGGATCGGGACCGCGACCAGGATGCCGAAGGCGGTCGTGTACATGGCGATGGAGATGCCCTCGGCCAGGACCTGCTGCCGGGCGGCGGCGCTTGCGGCGCTCACCCCGGAGAACGCTCGGATGAGGCCAAAGATGGTTCCGAGCAGCCCGAGGAGGGTGGCCACGTTGCCGAGGAGCCCCAGGAATCCGAGACCCCGCCGCACCCGCGGGAGGTGCCCGAGCATCTCGGCCTCCATCGCCTTTTCGATCTCCTTGTCGCGGCGGTTGGCCTTGGAGAGCCCGGCCAACAGGACCGCGGGAAGGGGATGCCGGGTGCGCAGGTTGCAGGCCTCGATCGCCCCTGCGTAGTCCCGTTCCTCCACCAACTTGATGATCCGGCCCAGGAACCGGCGGGTATCCAACCTGCAGCCCAGGTACAGGGCCACGGCCCGCTCCAGGGTGATGGCGGTGGCAATCACGGAGACGATCAGGATGACCCACATCATCCAACCTCCGCTGTTCATCACCTCCCAGATCGCCATCGAGTCCTCCTCGGTCCGAAGCCCTTTGACTATACCCTGGCCTCTGTAGCGCCGTCCGCGGCGTCGCGTGTATGATGCGTGGGCCCCACGGATGCCTGGAGAGCGCGTTGATAGGCCTGTTTTTCGCCCTGGTCCTGCTGAACCCCAGTGGACTGGCCGCGACCGTCACCGTGAACCCCGGCGACGACCTGGGCGCGTTGACCTCCTCGCTCCAAGCGGGGGACACCATCACCTTCA
>JAFDJI010000860.1 GCA_019307545.1 Deltaproteobacteria bacterium
AAGCCCGACAATGGTGGAGGTGGCCCGCGAGCGCGAGTTGGGCGGGTTCACGGTCCGGGAGATGGGCGTCGAGGGGATGGACGGGTTTGCCGACGGCGCGTACGGCGCGGTGGTCGCCACCCTGGTGTTCAGCGAGCTTTCGGACGACGAGCGGCGATATGCGCTGCGTCACGCCTTCCGGGTCCTGGAGCCGGGTTGGCGGCTGGTGGTGGCGGATGAGGTCATCCCTCGGGGCACCCGCCAACGTCTGCTGCATGCGCTCCTGCGGGCGCCGGCGGCGGCGGCGGTCTACCTGGCGTTCCGCGCCTCCACCCGCCCCGTCGCCGACTTGGCGGGGGACGTGCGCGCCGCGGGGTTCCAGGTGGTGTCCGAGGAGCGGAGCCACGGGGACGCCTTTTCGCTCCTGGTCGCGGAACGGCTTCCGGAGGCGGCGTGATCTGGGGTCTGCTGTTCCGGCTCCTCCCGAGCCCGACCCCCACAGGTCTGCGGCGGGTGGGCAACCCGGACCGCAGCAGCCCGGTGCTGGTGACCTGCAACTTCGACCTCACCGTGAAGCGGGTCACCCGCGTGCTCGACCGCGCCGGCCTCGACGCGTGGTTGCTGGTCGCCCAGTCGCAGGGGGTGAACGTCTGCTGTGCCGCTGGCGCGGACGAGTTCGACACCAACTCGGTGGTCACCGCGGTGAAGACCTCGGGCATCGACGACCTTGTCGACCATCGCAAGCTGGTGCTGCCGCCCCTGGGGGCCCCGGCCATCCGCGCGGTGGAGGTGCGCGAGCGCACCGGGTGGGTCCCGCACTGGGGGCCGGTGTACGCAGAGGATCTCCCTCGATACCTGGCCGACCGCTACCGCCGCGACGAGGCGATGAAGCGGGTGACCTACGCCTGGCGGGAACGGCTCGACACCGGGCTCGGGAGCATGTTTGCCTTCTACCTGTTCGGTGCGTTGGGGTTCCTGATCTTCGGGCGCTCCCTGCTGTTTGAATACCTGTGGGTGGGGGCGGCGGCGTTCCTGTTCTTCTTCCTCGCGTGTCCATGGCTGCCGGGGAAGACCGGCGTCGCGAAGGTCCTGGTCGTGGACGCGGTACTGGCGGTGGTGCTGGTGGCGACCGAGCTGATGGCGCCGGGGGCCTCCCCGTGGCGGGCGGAGCTGGTCCTGGGCATGGTGCTGCTGATGATGTTCGGCGGGGAGTTGGGCGGCCTCTCCTCGACCCTGCGAAGCGATTTTGATCCCTTCCTCGCGCGACTGGGGATCGGGGCCATCGGGAACACGGCCTTCGCGGGCACGGTGCGCACCGAGCTGCTCAACGGGTACCGGGTGCTCACCCTTCACCGGGAGCGGTGCAAGGGCTGCGGGTCGTGCACCGAGGTGTGCCCGCAGGGGGTGTGGGAGATGGGGGCGGACAAGCGCTCGGTCCTCGCCCACATCGACGATTGCACGGCCTGCCGGGCGTGCATCACCCAGTGCCCCGAGGGGGCCATCGAGGCGCGCACCTCACGGGAGCTCTGATGATCGAGGTCCTCTTCATCCTCAACGGCGAGGAACGTCGGGTTCGGGTCCGCCCCGGGGAGGCCCTGCTCGACACGCTTCGAGAAAGGTGCGGGATCACCTCGGTCAAGAACGGCTGCAAGCCACAGGGGCAGTGTGGGTGCTGCCTCGCGCTGATCGATGGCAAGGCCAAGGTCACCTGCGCCACCCCCACCGAGCGGGTGGCGGGAAAGGAGGTCCTCACCCTGGAGGGGGTGCCCGATGAGGAGCGTGCCCTGATCGCACGCGCGTTTGTGGCCGCCGCCGGGCTCCAGTGCGGGTTTTGTACCCCCGGCCTCGCGCTCCGGGCCAAGCACCTGCTCGACCGCAATCCGGACCCAAGCCGGGCAGAGATCGCCAAGGCGATCGACGGCAACCTGTGCCGTTGCACCGGGTATTCCAGGGTCATCGACGCGATCCGGTACCTGGCGCGGGCACGCCGGGGCGAGCCGATCCCCGAGCCGGTCGCCGACGGGGGCGTGGGCGCTTCGCTGGCCCGGGTGGGCGGGCAGGCGATGACGTTGGGCGATCGGCCCTACATCGAGGACATGAGCGTGCCGGGGATGCTGTTCGGGGCGGTGGTCCTCTCCGCGCACCCCCGGGCGAAGGTGCTGCGCATCGACACCTCCCGCGCGGAAGCCCTGCCGGGAGTCCATTCGGTGCTCACCGCCAGCGACGTCCCCGGCGAGCGCTGGTACGGGATCTTCTACGCCGATTGGCCGGGGCTGGTGGCGGAAGGGGAGGAGGTCCGCTGCGTGGGGGA
>JAFDJI010000203.1 GCA_019307545.1 Deltaproteobacteria bacterium
GCCGGGTCTGGCGAGGGCCGGACCGCTCGCGGCGTGGAGCGACTCCCCGAGCACCGCCAGGTCGCGTAGATCCACCACCGCCACCCCGGAGTCTGGTACCTCCACCGCGATCTCCACCACCCGGTCCACCGGCTCGCTGGGGGCGAGCACCTCGGCCCGATCGTTCTCGGGGTACACCAGGAGACCCTGGGAGAACTCGGCGACCCGGCGCAGGAGCCCGTCCGAGAGCGCGCCGGTCGCGAGGTTGGTGCGGTACTGCTCGATGACCAAGGGAACGGCCTGGGCGCCGAGCACCTCGTCGCCAGCCATGTCCACCTGCACCAGCAGGCCGAGCATGGTCTCCAGCCGCTGTTGGTCGAAGGCGAGGTTGCCCAGAGAGTGCGCGAGCAGCTTTCCCTCGTAGCGCCCGAATCCCTGGGCGACGTGCGTATGGTGGGCGATGACCAGGGCCGCCCCGGCGTCCACCGCGCGCTGCATGCGGCCCAGGGCGTAGTCGCTGGGTGAGTAGGTGTACTCGATCCCCGTATGCCAGAGGGCGATGGGCACGTTTCCGGCGTCCGCCTCGGCGGTGACGGTCGCGGCAAGCTGCTCGTTGTCGGTCAGGTCGGCTGCGCCGCCCTGGTCGGCGGTGGCCACATACCCGATGTCGTGTCGGAACCCGTCCACCGAGGTGGCGGCGATGAAGGCATACGGTGTCCCGGCGAGGTCCACCCGACGCGGTGTCCAGGCCTCGTCTGGGTCGGTCCCCATGCCGGTGTGCGGGAAACCGGCCTCCTCGATGAAGGCCAGGGTGTCTGCCACCCCGGGCTCCAGGTAGTCGTAGACGTGGTTGTTCCCGAGGGAGATGAAGTCCACTCCCACCCAGTCCAGGGCCTCCACGGAGCCTGGGAGGCTGAAGAACACGTAGTCCTTGGTGGGATGGGGGGTGTCGGGGTCGAGGGTGACGACGCTCTCGAGGTTCACCACCGCGTAGTCCGCAGCGCCGAACAGGGGGCGCAGGGATGCCAGCACGTCTCGGGTCCCGGGCTCGGGGTCGGAGACCTGGATCAGCGCCTCGGGGTCATCGGGGGGTAGCTGGTCCCAGGGAGTGGATTCGTCGGTGTCCAGGTAGCGGCGACCGAAGGCGACGTCTCCGCCGAACAGGAACCGCACGGTGCTCGGGTCCTCGGGGGTGAGGACCATGGGCTGGAGCAGGACCTCCTCCACCTCCACGGCGCGGAACAGCCAGGCCGGCACCAGGTGCGGTCGGTAGGCGTCGGCGTCGACCTCCACCAGGTCGTTGTGGCGCGCGAGGTCGTCCAGTCGGAACGTTCCTGCCTCGTCGGTGGTGGTCTCGCGATCGTCGACCGCCACCCGCGCTCCCGCGATCGGCATCCCGGTCGGATCGACCACCATCCCCGCCAGAGAGATCCCGGTGTTCTCGAAGAGGTCGCGGAGCTCGATCTCGGCCTGGGGAAGCTGATCGACCTCGGGTCCGGTGTCGGTTTCACCGGCGCACGCAGTGAGTACCAGCGCAATGGAGAGGACGGTGCGGAACATGGACTTCTACTCGGAGCGTAGCGCCGGATCTTGAGATCGTCGACGCCCAACTGGTGGGTGACGGTCCCGCTCGTGCGGGACCCAATCCCACCATTCGGCAAGACTCAGAACGCTTGGGCCCACCGCAAATACCAGGCGGGTTTGCCCGCACGGCTGCTCTCGAAGCCGTCCACCCACACCGGCCACCCCACGGTGACCCCCACGGCGCGCTCCTCGAAGCCGAACACCTCGCCGACGCCGGTGATACCTACCGTGATGCCCGCGGCGCTCTTCGCGGCGCCGTCCACCCACACTGCCCCCACCTCCCCGCCCACATCGAGCTGCAGCTCGGTGCCGAAGCCGAGGAGCATGGGCACCGAGGCATGGCGGATGAGGGCGGTGCGGTACTCCACCAACCCCACCGCCCGGCGGGTCCCGATCACCTCGTTCACCGGGATGGAACGGAGGTTGTCGATGCCGCCCAGGGAGAGCAGCCGGTGGTCCACATCTCCAGTGGCGATGGCGCCGTCGGCGTGGGCGGCCAGGGCGTGCCTGGGGTGAGGGGAGGCCACCCCGCTCCAACCGGCTCCCACGCGGGCCCATCGCCGATCGGTGCTGGGCACGAAACCGGCGTTCAGGCTCAATGCGACGCCATGGCCGCGCACCGGGAACAGGGTGTAGGTTCGGCTGGACCACCCGTACTGGAGGCCGGCGCCGAGGGAAACCCGGCCATCATCGGTGGATGCGTACCGCGGGTTGAGGAGTGTGGGGTTGAACGACAGGGAGATGCGGTGCGGACGCGACAGGCCATCGAGCAGCCGACCCTCCTTGCGGGTGAAGCGGAAGCTCAGGCCGACGAGGCTGCTGCTGTTGGTGTAGATCGTCCCCGAGAGCACGTTGTGGGTATCGCCGCTGCGGCGGAGATACGCGGCGCCCCATCCAGCCAGATAGCCCTCGCTCAGGTTGATGCTTGTGATGGAGGCCGCGAGGTTGACGTGGTAACGGGGCGGCCACGCGTCGCCGAGACGGGAGGCCTGGGACGTGTGACGGCCGGGATCCACCACCACCGAGGTGGGTCGCTGGGGTGGCAGCAGCACCACGGTGTCGGGGCCCGGCCCCATCACCCGGACGCTCCGCTCGCCGTCGATGGCGACCACCACCGCCTCGACTGGGGCCGTCGACGGCGCCTCCCGCTCCACCCGCACCAGGGGTGGGTCGGGCTGGACCGTCAGCCGGTAGTCCTGCTCCGGGTAGGGTGTCCGCCAGGACTGAAGCCAGGACGGGGACACGCCGGCGATGATCGCGGATCGTTCCAGGCTGAGCCCCAGGACGACGCCCTCCGAGACCACCCAGGCGGTCCCGGGACCATAGCGATCCTCCAGTTGCAGCGCGATGGCGGTTCCGGGAGCGTGGGGGGCGAACATCTCCACCAGGTCGTCACGCACCGGGTCTCCGGGGTGCGCCTGCTCCAGGATCTCCGCGTAGTAGGGCATGCGATGGGAGTGCAGGATGGCGTCGATGGTGGGGATCCACGACAGGTACCGCAGCAGGCTTCGGGCGTCGGCGCCGGCGATGACCTGGGCATGGCGGAGCGACAGACCGGAGGCGGATACCGCACGTACGAACGGGTCGCCGTGGTCGACGAAGGCCTCCATCACGCCGCGGGTGACGCCCACCCGGTGGAACCGTTGGAACCCGGCGGTCACCCGGTAGGCCCGGTCACTCACATAGGCCAACCCGCGACCCGGCCGTGCCAGGCGTCGCCGCAGCGGAGCTTCCACCACCACCCCCCTCCACGACGCACCTTCGGTGGCGGTGTCCGCGAGCTGCTTGGACAGCTCCTTCACCAGGACCTTCCGGGGCTTGCGGCGGGAAAGCAGGGTGACGGTGGCCTGCTCCTCGGCGAGATTGGTGATGGGTAGGGAGGTGGCCACTCCGCGGGGCAGCACCGCCAGGCTGGCTCGCTCCCCGGTCCCCGACCACTCCAGGGTGTCCGAACCCCAGGTGTCTCCGAGTGCACCGAGGGTCCCGTCGGGAATTCGGACCCGCACCGTCCACTCGGCGATGGGCAGCCCGTCCTCGACGATCGGCTGTGGATACCAGCCGCCGTTGCCGAACAGCCCGAACCGCTTGATGGCGCCAATGTCGCCGAAACGGCGGGGTGGCACCGCGTAGAAGGACCACTGGTGGTCATCGAGGCGGGTGTAGCGGACGACTCCGCGTTCCGGTCGTCCCGGGTAGGTGCGAGTGGCGAACAGGTCGTTGGGAGGCTCGGGCAGGCGCGCGAGCGGGTCCACCAGGGCGAACGGCTCGTCGGAGTGGATGGTGAGGGTCCCCCGCACCCAGTCCAGGTGCGGCCCTACCTCGGCTTCGATCTCGATCCGGGTGGATGCCTGCGCGGAGACACCCAGCATGCATCCGAGCAACAGAGTCGCCGTCACTTCGGAGCGTCTTGTCGCCCTGCGGGCGTCCGAGGTCGGCTTTCTCAACAGCCTGCTATAGGGCGAAACCGATCCCGAGCGTCAGCGTGGGGACCGACTCGGGGATCCATGCAGCCGCACATCGGAACAGTGCCTTGTTGTTGGTGATCTGGAACCCGGCCGCCAACCGGGTGAGGGTGAGCGCGGGCTCGTCGGCATCGGCGCCACCGAACTGCAGGGCGCCCACCTCGGCGGCGGTGGCAGCGTCCAGTTTGGGCGAAGCACGGACCTGGAGGAGCGAGACGCCGAGGTACGGGGCCCAGTGGCTGAAGGTGATGCCCCGGAACCGCTTGATCGCGAATTGGGTGCCGATGGTGGCCCCGACATCCATCACGCCCAGGTCCAACTCGTCGTTGTTGATGTAGCCCGAGTACCCGATCTGCAGGTTGACGTCGGGGTACGGCTTGTAGCCCTCGAGGGGCGAAAGTCGGGCGAAGCCACCGAACACCCCCTGGTGCGAGCCGCCGTACCATCCGGCGGTCACTCCGATCTCGGTCGACCAGGGGAGGCCCTTGCGGGCAGTGACGGTTGGGAGGAACACGGTGGACTGCGGGTCCCCCTCGGGGTGGGTGCGCTGCCAGTGCGTGGGCTCGTCCTCGTCCAAGATCCGCGCGAAGAGGACCGTGGTGGAAAGGGCGAGGTCCCAGCCCGAGATCCCGGTGGTGTCCGCCGGCAGGACCGGTTGGTTGGCCACGGCGGTGCCGAGGTCGGCGATCAGCGCGCGGTAGGCGTCTTCGGTGGGCTCCTCCGCGCGGATCCCGTCGTAGGTCCGCATCCCGGACAGGGTGATGTCCGTGGGCCAGGAAGCCATCGCCGGAGCGGAAACCAGCAGCAGCGGCAGCACGGCCAGGTGGCGCATCTACGATTCCTCGGTTCCGCCCGGAGGGTAGCCCGGAGCATGGGGCGATGGCAACGGCCGCTTGGAGACACTCACCCCTCGCGACCCCCAACTCGGGTACAGTGTTGCCCGACCGTTTCGGAGGCTCTGCCGTGCATACCATACCCACCACGACGGGTTTCCCACGCCTCCTGGCGGGGGTCTGGATCCTGCTCCCTTTCGTCGCGCTGTCCGGACCGGCCTTTGCCCAGGGGATCGACGCCCACGGCTTCTACACGGTCCCCCACGACGGTGACATACGGGATCCGCTCACCTTCTACCGCCCTGGTGCCCTGCATGGGGGGGAGTGGTCGATCAGCGCGCTGCTGGAATACGCTCGTGCGCCCCTGGTCCAGCTGATCGAGCCCGAGCTTTCCTCGGGGAGCACCGAGGTGCCGGTCCTGGACGACGTGCTCGCCCTGAACATCGCCGCCGGAATCGCCCCCCACGAGCGGTTCCGACTCGATGCCTTCGTTCCCGTGTACGGGTTCACCACCGCCGGGGTCGACCGGGAGATCGAGGGCCCCACCGTGGGTGATGTCCGCGTGTCCGCGCTTGGGCTGTTGGTCCGTCCCGACCACATCCTGGATGGTGGTGGGCTGGGTGTGGGCGTGGAGGCCCACGTCGACATCCCGAGCGGGAACGAAGATCGATACCTCGGGCGGGATGGCGTCGGCGGGGGCGGCGGGGTGAACGCCACCTACGAAGTGGACTTTTTCACGGTCTCCGCTGCGTTGGGGGCCCAGTTCGACCCGGCCGTGAACGTCGACAACCTCACCGGATCGGACAGCTTGCAGGGCGGCCTCGGGGTGGGCTTCGCGCTCCACGAGACCACCGGGATCAACCTGGAGGTCAACGGTGCCTCCGCGCTGAAGGCCAACGAGGAGAAGGGCACCGGCAGCCCGGCTCAGGCGCTGCTCTCCCTCAAGTACCGCGCGGCCAGCGGGCTCCACTTGACCTTCGGCGGTGCGATCGGCATGAGCCGCGGGATCGGGTCGGCCCGGTATCGGGCTTTCCTTGGCCTCGGGTACGGGAACATGCCACCCAGGCGCGAATCGGACCACGATGCACTGGGCACGCTCCGCATCGCGGACGAATGCCCCGGCGAGATGGAGACCTTCAACGATTGGAAGGATGACGACGGGTGCGCCGATGCCCTGGGGTCCCTGATGGTACGGGTGCAGCGTGATGGGGTCCAGGAAGCGGGGGCGGAGGTCTCGATCCAGAGCCCCGACCGGACCCACTTCTACCACTCGCAGGAGATGCCAGAGGAGGTGCGGGACATCCTGCCAGAGACCACCTTCACCGGGTCTGCCACCAAGGGGACCTGCCTCTCTGGTACGGGCAGCGTCATGGCCCAAGAGGGCGAGGTGAGCCTGCTCATTGCACTCCAACCCCAGCTTCCGGCGGACATCGAGGTGCGGGTGTGGGATCCGGATGGCGTGCCCATACCGACCGGCCGGGTGTTCTGGCGCGCCGCCGACCGCGCCTGCGTGCCCGACGGCACCCTCGAGGTGAATGAGGAGGGCGGAGTGGTCGTGAAGATGGGCGTGGGCGACGCGAGCCTTCTCGTGAGTGCGCCCGAGTACCTCAGCCACGAGCAGGACTTCACCTTCGCCGCTGGCGACCAGCGGGTGCTCAACATCACCCTGCAGCCGAAGAAGAAGAAGGTGACGCGGGTCCGCCTGGAGAAGAAGCAGATTGTGATCTTGGACAAGGTCCACTTCGAGACCGCCAAGGCCATCATCCGCCCCGAGTCCTTCGACCTGCTCAACGACGTCGCCGACACCATCGTTACCAACCCCGACGTGGGGCGGGTGGAGGTGGCTGGACACACCGACGCGCGTGGGTCCGAGACCTACAACCAGGACCTCTC
>JAFDJI010000861.1 GCA_019307545.1 Deltaproteobacteria bacterium
CCAACGGCGACGTCACGCTCTCGAAGTCGGAGTTCATCGCGAACGAGGCAGTCTCCGACAACGGAGGCGCCATCAGCGTCTCCAAGGGCCCAGCACAGCTCGGCATCACGGATTGCGTCCTTGCCGACAACGACGCGGGTTCCAAGGGCGGTGCGGTCCACGTGGCCGGCGTCGATCCGGTGATCAAGAATGCTACCTTTGCCCGCAACATGGCACCGAACCTGGGCGGTGGCCTGTATCTCTCCAGCATTCCCACCGAAGCCATACTGACGAACGTGACCTTCCGCGAGAACGAGGCCTGGGACGCCAGCAACTACGACGGATTCGGCGGCGCCGTGTACGTCCAGGGCTCGACCGTGGCGACCCTCTCGCACGGCACCTTCGCCGAGAACTCCGCAGACGGCAAGGGCGGGGCAATCTACAACAAGGCCTCGACGATCGAGGTCCGCAACTCGGTGTTCGAGGGCAACAGCGCTGCGGTTGACGGCAACGACGTGTTCGACAAGGGCACCGGCGTGACCAGCTACATCGGTGCGGGCTTCGGGAATTGCCTCAGTGCGTCCGGCAACCTCGTGCCAACCGCCAGCGGCGAGTCCTTCCTCGTCCAGGGCGGTGGTTGTGTCAATGTTGGTGTGGAGACACACGCCAACGACGCCACCTACGGGTTCGGTGCCGCCGACCTCGACGACTGGTGGACGCTCACCACCGACATCGAGGGCATCCTCCTCGACGCCGATGCCACGGGCGGGGATGATGTCGACGCCGGGCGCCATCACCGGACGACGGACGTGTGGATCACGACGTTCACGGGCGAAGACGTGGCGGGGTCGATTGCACTCGATTGGACGACCCACGGCGCGACGCAGTGCGAGCTGTCGTACGACGGCGATGTTTCCGACGGCGACGCGTTCCCGGCGACCGTCGATCCGAATCCCGGAGCCACCTACGGCACCGGCATGGCGTTGGGGACGACGTTCAACCTGGTTTGCCAAGGGCAACCCGGCATGCCGCCCGCACGGGCTAGCGTAGAAACCGGCTCATAGCTTGGAGTTCCACCCCGAGCCGAGTCGCTGATGACGGGCCATGGGTGCCGGTCAGTTCCCTGCCTTCCAGGCATCCAGCGCGTCGCCCGCAGCGGCGTTCCAAGCGTGGTCCTGCTCGTTGCCGCTGTCGCGGGGCGGGCCAGGCGGGCTGCCACCCCACATCGGGTGATCCAGGAGGAGGGGTAGCGGGACCATGAAGGTGTAGCCGAAGGTCGAAGGCACCCGGGCCACGCCCTCGGGGTTGGCAGCGGTGCTGTGCCACGCCGCCTCGATGTCGTCGTAGTCGTCGTAGTCCAGTCCGCTCTTGTTCAGGGCGATGGAGTGGACGCTCGGGTCGTCGAGCAACAACTCGAAGTAGTTGCCGTACTTGGTGAACTTCGCGGTCAGGGTGATGTCGTCGAAGATGCTCGCGAAGCCGGTGTCTTGAGCCGCCGAGGCCGCGACGTACACCTTGAGCTGCTCGAGGTTCCCCGCGCTGGGGTCGGCCACGTAGAACAACAGGCCGTCCCCCCCGGTCGTGCGGGGAACGCTGGTGATGATGGCCCTGGACACCCGCGCCATCTCGTCGTTGTAGGGAGAGGCCGTCCCGTTGTTCACCGCCTCGTCTGCAAGCTCCGCGATGGTCAGGTTGGTGATCGTCGTTCCCGCCGGCGACCAGGTCATCGCATGGTCGCGCATCTTCTCCATCGCCGTCTTGCCCAGGTAGGGGATACCCGCGAAGTCAGGCATGGCTTGGATGGGCCGCGCCGCGATGATGCCGTCAACGGCCCGCGAGTCCAGCGCGGCCCCGTCGTCCAGGTCGGAACGGGTGCCGAGGTTGGCCAACTCGATGATCGCCGCGACCTCCTCACCAGTGAGCGGAACCCCCTCGTAGATGTAGGCGGGTGCACCGCAGCTGTAGTCGGTGCGCACATAGGTCAGCAGCTTGTGGGCCGCGGTGGTACCGAAGTACGAGTAGCGCTCGATTTCCTCGCACGTGACGCCGTCGTCGCGGGTGTCGTCGTCGTCGCACCCGCTGCATGTGCTTCCCACCTGGCACATGCCGGCGTCGTTGATGGCGTCCTCGCAGATCCGAGAATCGAAGAGGTCGACACAGGTCGTGCATTCCATGCCCTCGAAGAACGCCAGCGCGCAGTCGATTGCGCTCTGGTCGAAGACCACATCCTCGATTGTGCAACCGCCGCCGGCGCAGAGCCCGTCGGTGCCGCAGGTCTCGTTTGCGCTACAGGTACCGCAGGAACC
>JAFDJI010000204.1 GCA_019307545.1 Deltaproteobacteria bacterium
GGAGGATGCAAGCCGCGTGCCGATTGACGCGAAAGACAGCGTAATAATTAAACTATGCTCCGACTCCTGGTAGGCTCGACCCGAGCGAGCGCTGCGCGACGCAGCCGTGGAGGTTTGCGATGACAAAACGAGCACTGGTCTTGTCTGGTGGCGGATCGAGGGGCAGCTGGCAGGCCGGCGCCCTGGACTACTTCGCGGACTCGAACGCTTTCCCCGGTGGGTTCGGGCTCATCCACGCGACCTCGGTCGGCGCCATCAACGCGCTCGGGCTGGCCATGTACCCCCGAACTCCGCTGGGGGATTCGCTGGACTTCGATGGGGACAGGATGAAGGCCCAGATCGAGCAGGGATACGCGGACGCACAGACCTTTCTCGGCCCGTAGCTCGGCTCATCACCCCCAAGGTGGGACGTTGGCTTCTACAGTGTCTTGGCGGCAACCGTTGTCACCGAGGTTGATCTCCGGGAACATCCCCACGTGACGGCCTGGGCCTTCAGTGACGCGAGATATGCATCATCTTGAATCGAGATCCTTGTCATCGCGAAATGGGATGAGTAAGATCTCGATATGTTGGATGACACGCGCCTCAACGAAGCCCTGGAGTTGCTCGGAAACCTGCTCGCCGACCGCAACCAGCCGTTCGAGGTCCTGGCCATCGGCGGTGGCGCGTTGCTCCTGCTCGGCCTTTCACGTCGCGCGACGGCCGATCTGGACATCGTTGCCCGAAGGAAGAGGTCCGGCTGGACCAAGTCGCGCCCCCTTCCACAGGAACTCGTGCAGGCTGTCCAGGACGTGGCCAGGGCACTCGGACTCGAAACAGACAAACCCTGGCTGAATGACGGCCCGTCCTTTCTGTTCGAGATGGGCCTTCCGTCAGGCTGGGAGTCCCGGACGACCATGCGGCAGTTCGGCGCACTCACGATCGAACTCCTCGGACGTGAGGACGTCATCAAGCTCAAGCTGTGGGCTGCGACCGACGCTCGTGCCCCGGAACGACGCGCACGAGATGTCGGAGACCTGCGTCGGCTCGAACCGACCCGTGACGATCTGCTGGACGCGTTGCGTTGGTGCGCAGCCAAGGACGGTACGACCGGATTCGTCCAGGCCTCGGGTGTACTCCGGATCCTGCGTAAGTTGGGTGTTGTCGTCGATCCGAACGAGGAGGGCCAGGACAATGGCTAGAGACCTCGCCCGCGACGCCGCGCTCGATCTCGCTTGGAGCCTGTGGACAGAGCTGGGCGTGCCAGGTCCGCGGCGCAGCCACCAACGCGCCATCCTCGATCCGGAGCGCCTGATCGTGGTCACACCGTCGATCTGCCGCGACGATGCTCGACTGGCCGACCTGGCGTTCTCGTGGTGTACGGGGCATGCCCACCGGATCTCGGGCTCGCGTCTGAAGGGGCTCCTTCGTTCGGCACACCATGATGTACGCATTGCCGCCGAGGCTTTCTTGGGAGAGCTCGCGACCGAAGGGATCCACCTGGTCCGGGTCCCACCGGTATCCCCCGCAAGGCCCCGCGATCGCCGTGATGTTGCGGTTCAGATCGAGCGACCTGCCCTCCTACGACTGCGCGTACGCGCACTCCTTGGCTTGAGCGGACGCGCCGACGTGCTCGTGGCGTTGTTGTCGTCACCCGATACCTGGATTCGCGCGGCGGCCCTCGAGGACGTCGGGATCGCGAAGCGCAATGTCGCGCGCATTCTGGCGGAGCTCGCCGAGGGCGGCATTGCGCGCTCTCGACGGCGTGGCAACGTCCGCGAGTTCCGCCTCTCGAACCCGACCGCGTTCGGCACGGTGGTGGCGTTGCCACGCGACGCCGTGTTCCCGGATTGGCCTGCCATCTTCGAATGGATGCGACTTGCCGACGAGCTGGCCTCGCTGCCGGCGGGTCGGCCGGCAACGCTCCGCGTCGAAGTGGCCCGACGCAGGGAGTCGCTCGAAGGGCTCGCGGCGACGCTGGGTTTCCCGCGACATGAGTCGGTTGCCCTCAGCGACCCGGAGCCTCTCGTGGCATGGGTCGTCGCGACAGCGTGCGCGATTGCCGACGGCACGGCGCATCCAGTGGCAGGTCCCGCTGGGAGACACCGGTTCACAGCGGCATAGCGCACCTCGAGACGAAGTCCTGCGTGTGCCGGGCCACCAGATCGCGCTCGGCGTCCGCGGTGAGGCAGTGGCCGGAGTGCTCGAGGAGCACCTCGGTCACGTCCTCGGAGCCGACGAGGGCGATGGTCTGTGCGGCGCTCCGGGGGTGGATGGAGGTGTCGCCGGTCGCGTGCACGACGAGCAGGGGGCAGCGGACCGAGGGCAGGAGGCGTCGCACCTCGCGTTGGAGCTTCACCAGCTGCCAGGCGGCGCCGACGGGATTGACGTCGTAGCACCAGATCCGGTCCTCGGTGGCGGGATCACCGTGGTCGGGCGGGTCCTTGGGGAAGCTGGAGAGCACGAACCGGGCGACGGCGGTGGCATGGATGAGGCGCGAGCGGAGCACCAGCGCCGGGGAGTACAGCGCGAGCCCGCGCACCTCGGGGTGTCGGGCGGCGATGCGCGAGGCGAGCAGGGAGCCCATCGAGAGGCCGCCGACGACCAGCCGGTCGCAGCGCTCGGAGAGCTTGGCCAGCGAAGCCTCCGCGTGGTCGGCCCACGCCTGCCAGCGACAGCGGTTCATGTCCTGCCAGCGCGTGCCGTGCCCGGGGAGGAGCGGACCGCTCACGGTGCAGCCGGCGGCGTGCAGGGTCTCGGCGATCGGTCGCATCTCCGCCGGCGCTCCGGTGAAGCCGTGGCTCAGCAGCACGCCGACGGGTCCGCCGGGCAGGAGGAAGGGGTCGGGTGCGGGGCGGGTCATGCCGACACGGGGGTGAGGGCGGCAGCGTCAGCGGGGCCGTGCACGAAGGTCGGGTGTCCCATGCGGTCCTCGGTGCGCGACGCGAGGTCCAGGAGCGGACCTCGAGCCCAGGGTCTCGGCCTACCAGGTTTCGAAGCGATGTACCAGTGCGCCGACCGCGCCGAGCCGTCCCGCCGATGCGGTAGTCTCCGCGCATGAAGGTCTACGCCCCCATCGTCCTGTCGCTGGTCGTCTCCCTCCTCGTCGCCTCCGTACCCGCCGAGGCCGCGAAGCCGACGATGGTGCGCTGCGAGGCGACCCTGGTCTCCGCCGAGGGGGCGCGCACTACGCTGTCCGGCTGGGGGGCCGAGGAGGTCGGGGCGCGGGCCGCGGCGCTCGCGGCCACGCGCATCGTCGCCGATCAGGACCTCGTGGCCCAGCTCGGGGTCGGAATGCTCTTGCAGGATGCGGAGCGGGGTGCGGTGGCGGAGGCGCGACTGCTCGCGACCGATGCCGCTTCGCCCCTGCGCGTCCCCGGCTTCTCGCTGGAGGAGGGCGCGTGCGAGACGGTGCCCGCGCCGAAGTCGAAGACCGGCTATCGCGCAGCATGGGGCGACGGAGAAGCGGTGGGTCGCGGCGAGCCCGCGGTCGCGGTCGAGGCCGCGCGGCGGCGGGCGTGCCTGGCGCCCTACGTCGCCGCGTTCACCGAGGCGATGGCCGCCTCGGGACAGGCCGCGATCGAGGACAAGGTCGAGATCCTCGGCACCGGCGCGGATCGAGCGGTCGAGGCCCTGCGGCGCTGTTACGCCGAGGGCGTGCCTACGCTGGAGGCGGATCCGGAGGGAAGCGCGCGGATCGCCTCGGGCACGTGGCGCTGCGACGCAGTCGAGCCGGGCCGGGAGGGGATGGGCCCGGTCGCGGTGGGTTGGGGGCGCACCGCGGAGCGGGCCGGTGAGGACGCGCTGCGCCGGGCCGCCCACGCGCGCACCGTCCGGGGCCTCGGGATGGCGCTGGAAGGCGCGGCGACGGCCTCACCCGAGATGGTACAGAGCGTCATCGCCGCCGGGCTGTCCGAGGTCGCGGACCTCGTCTCCTTCAGCGACGCGGTCGACCTCGCGTACCTGGTCTGCGGCGAGGTCGCCGCGGACGCGACGCCTTCGTGGATGCCGGTCTCGCCCGAGCGCCTGGCGCACTGCTCCGAAGACGTCGCGGCGTTCCCGATGACGCCCGCGACGGGCGGCGCGGACAGCGCCACCCACGAGGCACTCTGCCAGGAGCGCGTCTGGGGCGTGCTCGCGGAGGTCCAGGAGGCGGTCAGGAAGACCGAGCCGCCGATGCGCTCGATGGTCATGGCGAACGGCTGGTCGATCCTCGACCTCTGCGAGGCCTCCTGCCTCGCACGCACCACGACCGGGGACGGGTTCGCCTACCAGCCGGTGCTGGGGACCCTCGACCGCACGAGCAAGGAGGCGATGATCGCCAGCATCGAGGAGGCGATCCGTGCCAAGGACATCGACGGGTTGAGCGCGGTGATGACCGGGATGCACCTGGCTCGCATGCGGCGCGTGTTCCTCCGGGATCCCGACCGGTTCTGGGAGGGCTCGGAGGAGATGCTCGCCCCCGGCGTGCTGGAGGAGATGCTCACCTGGATGGAGTACGAGGGCGCGCTGTTTCCGCTGCCGGGAGGCAGCTAGCGCCTGACGGGGTCGTCGAGGGTCCAGGACACCTGCGCCTGGATGCAGGGCGCCCTCCCGACCCGGTCCGCGTCCCGCAGGTAGGGAAGAACCTGTACGACGACGGTGGGAACGGCGGTTGCCGTGCCGGGTCGCCAGATCACCATGGCGCCCAGGGCCGTGCTCCGGTCGCCCGAACCGGTCGCCCAGCGGTCGCGGAAGGTCGGCCCGATCCAGAGCTTCGCGCCGTCCTCTCCGGGCAGCAGGACGTACGCGACGGCGGCCTGGTGCTCGACGACGACGTCCCTCCAGCCGATCACGAGGTCGCGGTAGGGCTCGTAGACGTAGTCCTCTGCGATCTCCCCGCCCCTCTCCCCTTCCGAAGTCCGGTCGTGGGGCCGCTGGATCGACCACGCCTCGACCATCCAGGAGTCGAACGCGACGATGGGTCCCACCTTCAGCTTGAGGGTGGGCGCGACGGAGAGTGTGAAAGCGCTGGCCGCCACGATCTCGTCGGCGCGGGTGTCGCGGACGACGGAGAGCTTGGAGCCGGGCTCCTCGTAGGGCAGGAGACCGAAGGGGCCTCCGTAGTAGCCGTGCCAGCTCCCCTGGATGTCCACATCGAGGATGTCGATGGGCGCGAGCGAGATGCGCGGGCCGATGTCCACGAAGGCGGGAGAGGCGGCGCCGCGCAGGCCGATGCCCGCGTAGGTGTCGCGGAACAAGATGGACTCGGACCGGTGCATGGGGGTGCGGACCTGGATGCGCGAGTCCACGATGGCCCCGGACGGGTAGAGTCCGACGCCGACCGCGTGGCGGCTCCAGAGAGATGTTTCGTCGGCGGCTTGGGCGTTCAGCGCGAGGGCGAGAAGCAGGGCGAGCGACATGGAGACCTCCTGGAGACTCCACGAGCAGACACCGTGCCAACGCCCATATTGGCTCTCATGGGCGGGTTTCTGGTGCATATCGGCCGGCGTGGGAACCGGAAGGCGCCTGGAGGGGCCGCGACCTGCAAACGAACGTTTCCAGTTGGTCGACGGGCAACCGGGGTTGGCGTGGGAGCGTTCCGGGTCCCGTCCGGCCGTTCAGTCCCCGGCCGCGGTGGGGACGCAGGTGGACACACCGGCACCGACGATGACGTAGGGGAGGTTCGACCGCATCACGCCGTCCAACTCTCCCGTCTCCCGGTCGGATCGCACGACTTGTGAGTTGCCCGTGCCGTCGGTGATGAAGATGTAGAACTTCTCGCCCCAGTACGCGAACGCCCACGCGCGGGCGCCGCCCACGACGGTTCCGGCATCGATCAGGCCACCGAGCTGCTGACCGGAGTTGCGGTCGAGCTGCCGGATGGTCGCCGTGGTGCCGGGGAAGTACCCGAAAAGCTCGGCCTTGCCGTTGCCGGTGAACTCCGGCGTGTACTCGGCGTCGGCCGGGACGGCGCCCAGGGTGGTGATCGCCAGCGTCTCGGGGTCGATGACGCCGAACATGCCGCCGGGCGCCGCGGTGGGCGACCCGCCCGAGACAAAGAGGTGCTCGGCTTCCCCTCCGGGCACGTCGGTCGAGAAACCCATGCCGAACACCGCCCACTCGCTCTGGGTGCCCGGCTGCAAGCGCTCGAACGCCGTGGGCTCGCACGACGCATCGGCGATGTTCACCTTGAAGACCTCGCCAGAGGTGTACAACACCCACGCGTACCCCTCCCGGTCCACCGTCATCGAGAACGGCGTGGGGGTTCCCGGCGCGTTCCAGCCGGGCACGTTGGGGTGCTCTGGCACGCAGGCGAGGTCCCCCACCACCTGGAACGGCTGGCCGCCGTCGTCGATCTCCCGGGGGTCGAAGCTGAGCAGCCGGTAGGCGTGGTCCACCACGTAGATCAGGTCCAGACCCTCCGCGGTGCACCCCACCTCGCACTCGCCGTCGGAGCACTCCAGGTCTTCGGGACACTCCTCGACGACCGCACCGAACCGACCGCCGACACGGCACTCGACCACGTTGTTTCCGTCGCAGGCGAGCCCGCCGTTGGCGGACGGGTCGCATGCGACGCACCCGAGACCCTCGAGGCAGGTCGCCGCGCAGTACTGCCTGCGCACCCACTCCCCGTCGATGCACCACTCGTAGTCGTGGTCGCCGGCGCAGCGTGCGTCCTCCTCGACGCACTCCAGGACCGTGTCGGTGTCGGTGTCCTCCGGATCGCACGACGCCCCCGCCGCGGCCGCGGCCAGGAGGACGGCACCGAGCAGACGTGTACGCAAG
>JAFDJI010000862.1 GCA_019307545.1 Deltaproteobacteria bacterium
CTCATCGACGAGCGCGGTGGAGCCGTACAGTTCACCGAGTGGTCCCGGGAGGTCTTCGATCCTGGGAACCTGCTCGCGGTGGTGGTCGCCAAGAACTGGGGTGAGAGGTTGAACGCCGCGGTGCTCTACGTCCTGGAGGGGGGCTTCGCGGCCGTAGGGACCACCCCCGGTCCCGAGGGCGACGTCCGCCTGCGCAGCCTCCCCGGCTCCACCCCAAAAGAAGCGGTGTTCGAGTGGCTGCTGGAGGGCATCGCCGCGCCGGAGGCCTGAGACGGGTGGTTGCGCGAACCCGCCCGACAACCGAAGGCGCCTCCCTCGACGCGGGTGGTCCCGCCGAACCCCAGACCTCGTTCTCCGGAACTCGAAGAAGGCCCCTTGTATTACCTGTCCCCCGGAGCGAGTGTGCATGGTGACCGAAACGACCGGTCGGAGACTGCCTGGTTCCGCCCGGTGCGACAATGAAATGCAAAGGGAGGAGGAGATGGCGGCATCGAGCGCGGCGGGTCGCGGGGGACGGGTCGTGCTGATCACCGGTGCATCCAGCGGTATCGGGGCGGACGCCGCGAGGCTGTTCGCCGAGCGCGGGGATCGCGTCATCCTGGTCGCCCGCCGAGAGGACCGACTTCGCGAGCTGGCCAATGGGATCGAGCACGCTGGTGGCGACGCGACGGTACAGGCAGTCGACCTCATCGATCCCGAGGCACCCGATGCCCTGATGGCGTGGGTCGAAAAGGAGTACGGTCGGCTCGACGTTCTCGTGAACAATGCCGGGTTCGGCATCCAGGACCGGTTCGAGGACATGCCGGACGTGGACGTCGAGCGCATGTTCAGGGTGAACGTCCTGGCGCCCATGGCACTGGCCCGGGCCTCACTGCCGCTCCTCCGAAAGGAGGGGGGTGGGTCGATCGTCAACGTGGCCTCGGTCGGCGGGGTCATGGCTCATCCGCTCAACGTCGCCTACTGCGCGTCCAAGCACGCGCTGGTGGGGTTCTCGAAGTCGCTCCGACTCGAGCTGTGGGGGACGGGCATCGACGTGGTGTGTGTGTGCCCTGGCGCCACCGACACCGAGTTCTTCGACGTGGCCAGGCGGGACGTGCCCTTCGACCCAATGATCGCGAAGAACACGGTGCCGGCTTTGAAGGTCGCAGCCGTGCTGGTGCGGGCCGCCGAGAGTCGCCGGGCGCTAATCTTCCCGACGTGGGGTGCCTGGTTCCTCGGCTGGGCCGAGAAGTGGCTTCCCTGGGCGGTTCGAATCGGAAACGTGTCCTATCGGGATCGGGTGCTGAAGGCGGGGTAGGACGGGCTCGACCCGGGCTGGCAGCGATGTCGCGATCTGCAACCCGAGTTGGGGGTGCCTGAATAGGTGCGCGGTGTGGTAGACGCGCTACGCTCGGTGAGCAGGTTCAGGTTCATCCTGTCTCATACCGTTGGAGAAAACTGGAAATGGCCAGCTACGACGAAGCCGCAGCCCACCACTTGGAGAGATTCCTCGAGGATGCGAACCCCCCGGACTTCCAGACTCGCATCAAGCCGCTCTTGAAGAGTGCACTGCACACGCTCGCCGACCTGGCCGATCGCTTTGGATTCGCTGTGGATGAAGTACTGGAGCCGGGGGCTGGGCCAGTTTGGACATTCAGGCATCCGGCCCGTGCCCGGACCCTGGAGTTGCGAGTTTCCGGAGATGGCATCGCAGCCCGATGGGTGTCCGAGCACGGGGAGATCGTGAGCGAGGAGTTTGGTGCTCGGTGGGAATACGACCGCGTGAACCGCGTGCTGGTACCCGAGGGCAGCGAACCGACTCTCGCGGCCGAGTTCGCTCGAGCTCTCGCCGGGCGGTTCAGTCCTACCTGATCCGCTCCTGCCCCATCCGCATTGGGCAACGTGGCCGGGCAGATCCTCATGCAAGCAGCTTCAGCAGCGGGCCAGGTCGCGATGGGCCGGCGGGCAGGCCGAAGGGTGCGTTGCCTGCGGGGACTCCCCAGACCCTGAGCTTCAGCCGCGACGGTTCTCTATGAACCCTCCGATTCGACACCGATCAGATCGATGCGTTTCCAGGCGCCGCTCTTGAAGCGCCACACCAGGAGCACGGCGAGGATGGCCAGGTAGCCGATGACGCACAGCATGGCGGCGATGTGTCCGCCCTCGAAGAGGTGCACGGTCAGGAACGCGGCGGGGGTGAACACCAGCCAGGCCACGATGATGCGCGCCCACATGGTCCACGCAGTGTCCCCGGCCGCACGCAGGGTTTCGCTGGTGCTCATGCCGATGGCGTCGAACACGTGC
>JAFDJI010000863.1 GCA_019307545.1 Deltaproteobacteria bacterium
GCCCACGCCACAGCACACCAGGACCTCGGTGCTCAAGCGGCACCCTCCACAACGGCGGGCTGTTGGCTGTCCAGGTCCTCGGCGAGCTGCTCCGCGAGCGCGCCACACCGCTCCACCCTCGGCCCTCCGGGAACGTAGGGGAGCCCGACTACGGGGACCTCGGCGCCGAGGGCTTCCGGAAGACCGGAGCGAAGGAGGCGCAACGCCCGGGCCTGGGCACGGTGACGGGCCGCGGTCTCGTCCGCCAGCGCGAGGAGCGGACCCATGGAGGGATGGGGATGGCTGGCGAGCACCTCGCGCATTCTCAGCCAGGGAACGCCGGGGGGAAGGGGGTCGCGGAGGACCTGGTTGACCACCACGGCCTGGAGCAGGGGCTTGTCGGGCCCCAGCCGGTCCACCAGCTCGAGGGACTCGTTCACCGGCAGCTCTTCGGGGAGGGTGACCAGGACCAGCGCGGTGTGCTCCGGGTCTCCGAGCATGTCTTCGATGCGCTTTGCCTCCTCGAAGAAGGGCCCGACCCGCGTCATCTCGCCCATGGAACGGGCCGAGCTCAGCAGGGTGAGGCCGTGGCCGGTGGCCGGCGCGTCCAGGATGAGGAGGTCGTAGCTCGGGTCGTAGGGCTCGGGTTCCTGCAACAGGTTTCGCAGCTTGCCGAGCTGAAGGAGGTCGTGCAGCCCGGGTACGGCGTCCAGGAAGGCCGACATGATCCGGTTGTGGAACACCAGTCGGACCAGGGCGTTCACCTTCAGCCGCCGGCGCCCGAAGTCGTCCAGGCATTCCATGGGGCTGAGGGACATGGTGTCCACCCCGGGCACGAGCTGCTGCGGTTGGTAGCTGCGGCTGGGGAGGCCCCAGAGATCCGCGACGCCGCTCATGTGCTGCAATTCCACCACCGCCGTGCGCATCCCGCGGGCGGCGGCGGCGAGCGCCAGGCACACCGAGGTGCTGGTGCGGCCCACCCCGCCCTTTCCCGCGACCACGATCAACCGGTGCGACCAGAGTGTCACGGCATGCTCGAAGCCTCATCTGGTGCGGCGGGCACGGTGGAGGGCAGGTGGGGGAGCGCGGCCTGCGCGGCGCGGAAGACCCGGGCGCTCAACAGCATCTCGGTGTGGCCGAGGCCCTCGATGCACACCGCCTCCACCCCCTCGGGCGCTGCGGAGTCGCAGGGAACCACCAGGTTGTCGTGTGGGCTCCACACGCTCACCGTGGGCACGGGGGGAGGCGCGAGCCCGTCGAGGACCGGCGCACCAACGCCGATCTCGGAGGCGACCTTGCTGCGGGAGAACACCGCCATGCGGGTTCCCTTCCAGGGTGCCCCAAGGGTCACCATGCGGCGTACCCGGGTCACGCCCTCGAGGTGGTGGACGTACCAGGCCGCGACCAGACCGCCGAGGGAATGCCCCACGACGTCCACCTGCTCGGCGCCGGTAGCCCGGCACAGGTCGTCCACCCGTCGCCCGAGCTCTGCTGCCATGTCTGCCAGGGTGGAGTCTCGCGAGGCAACGTTCACCGGCCATACCCATTGCCATCCGCGGCTCTTGAGGAAGATCCGTAGGAAGTGCAGCGCGGCGCGGTTCTGCCCATGCCCGGGCACCAACACCACCGGGACCCGACCGCGCTCCGCCCCATTCGTGGCCTGGGAGGATGCCGAGGGGACGGGGGGCGGCTGGCCGAGCCCCAGGGGGCGTACCAGGAAAAGCACTGCCCGGGCGCAGGCCTCGCGGACCAACAGGCCGACCGTCTGTGCATCGACGCGCACCCGCTCGCCCCGATCCGCCGCGGAAACCGCGAAACCGACCAGTGCATGGAGGAGCGTCGTCGCCAGGACAAGGGCGACGAGCAACAGGATCAGCCACACGACGACCTGGATTTGGAACCTCCTCGGGGTTGCCACCTGGGCGTCGTGCCCCTATATCGGGTTGCGCGGGAACCGGTCTCGCACACGAGGTACCACCGATGCCGATCTACGAGTACAGCTGTCGGGAATGCGGGGAGGAATTCGAGAAGCTCATGCGAATGGGCGCGTCCCCGCCGCCGTGCCCGGCCTGCCGGTCGGCAGAGGTGCGCAAGCTGGTGAGCGCCAGCAGCTTCGTGCTCAAGGGGGCGGGCTGGTACCGCGACAGCTACGGCCTGAAGCCCTCCAACGGCAAGAAATCGACTTCTGCCGAGAGCAGTGGTTCGAAGCCCGCCACCACCTCGACCCCCTCCGACACCAAGTCGGAATCCAAGGCGGCCTGAATGGCCCAGATCCTCGATGGGCGCGCACTCGGGCGCAGCCTG
>JAFDJI010000864.1 GCA_019307545.1 Deltaproteobacteria bacterium
GGGACCGGCCGCGCCACCAGCTCTCGTCGCCGTCGTCTCCTGAGCCAGCCAAACACGGTTTTCGGGCCTACCGCACCACGCGTTTCACACCCTGGCTCTCGAGCCAGCGGGCCACCCGCTCGACCTGGTGCCCCTGCACCACGAGCTGTTCGCCCTCGATCCGAGCGCCCACGCCCAGCTCCCGACGCAGCTTGGCGAGCACCGCCTCACGCCCCGACGTCACGCCGGAGACCAGGGTCACCGTCTTGCCACGACGACCCTTGCGAGAGAAGCGGACCGCGACCTTCGAGGCGTAGCGGACCTCTTCGACGTCTGGCGCATCGGACGGACGGTCCTCTGCAGGGTCGTCGCTGGACACGGATGCCTTGAATCCAGCACGCTGCAGGAGGTCGGCGAGGCGCTCGCTCATGCGGGCCCGGGGCTAAGCGCCGACCTCGTCGCTGTAGTCCTCGGCCGCGTAGTCGGCGAGCGCCTGGTCCATGAACTCGGCGATGCCGACCTCTTCGTCCGGGTCGAGGCGGCGTCCGAGACGGCGGTGGTGGATGGCCACCGCGAGCCCGTCGACAAGGCCCCAGGTCAGGTACAGCGCGGCGCCAACGCCGAACAGCATGGACGGGTCCAGCACCACCGCACCTGCGAGGGAGGCGGCGAGGCCAATGGCCAGGCACATGCGCGCGAACCTGCTGCGGCGGATGTCCCGGAAGTTCCGGAACGGGATCGAAGACACCATGAGCACGGCAAGGGTGAGCACCACCACCGCCACCACGCCGGTGGAGGGGTTCAGGACCCCACGCAGGTACCCGTTCGAGACCCACACCAACGTGACGAGGGAGCCACCGCTGAGGGTGGAGGTGAGGCCCTGGGAGTGACCGGCGAGCGCCCAGCTGTTGTGGGTGGTGTTCACGTTGAAGCGCGCCAGGCGGAAGGAGGCGCACAGGACGTAGACGAAGGCGACCACCGCCCCCAGGGGACCCCACTCGTGCAGTCGCCACGCCCAGGCGAGCATGGCGGGTGTCACGCCGAAGGACACGATGTCCGCAATGGAGTCGAGCTGCACGCCGAACTCGCTGAACCGGTTCGTCATGCGGGCGACGCGGCCATCGAGCAGGTCGAAGACGCCGGCGAAGACCACCAGGATGCAGGCGTTGATCAGGACCTTTGGCTCGGGGTTCGCACCAGCGGCGATGACCATCGCCAGGGCGTAGGTACCGCAGAAGATGCTCGCCGACGTGAACCAGTTCGGCGGATTCAGAAAATGACGGATCACCCGCTCCCCCAAGCAGCGACAACGGCGCTCTCATAGGCGGTTTGAGCGGCCACCGCAAGGCCCGGGATTCGCGCTACCGAGGACTGCCCGGTTCTGGCGGGCTATCTCATGCGACCTCTGCTGCGGAATGATTCATGCGCGTCATCGTCCAGAAGTACGGCGGTTCGTCGGTGGCAGACCTCGAGAAGCTCCGTGCCGTCGCCGACCGCATCGCGGCCACCCGAGCCGATGGTACCGCTGTGGTGGTGGTCGTCTCCGCCATGGGCAACACCACCAACGAGCTGTTGGCCCTGGCACGTCAGGTCACCGTTCGCCCGGACCGTCGGGAGCTGGACATGCTCATCTCCGTGGGGGAGCGGATCGCGATGGCGCTCCTCGCGATGGCCCTGCGGGAGCGCGGCATCGCGGCGCGTTCGCTCACCGGCTCGCAGTCCGGGATCATCACCGACGAGTCCCATGCGGATGCGAAGGTGATCGAGGTCCGGCCCGACCGGGTCCGCGGCTGTCTGGAGGACGGCGAGGTGGTCATCGTGGCCGGCTTCCAGGGGGTGAGCCGGCAGCGCGAGGTCACCACTCTTGGCCGAGGCGGGTCGGACACCACCGCGGTCGTCCTCGCCGCAGCCCTTGGGGCCGAGTACTGCGAGATCTGCTCCGACGTGGACGGGGTCTGGAGCGCGGACCCGCGGGTGGTGTCGGAGGCCGAGCGCATCGACGAGATGTCGTTGGACGAGGCCCTCGCGCTGGCCCGTGGGGGAGCCAAGGTGCTCTTCGAAGATGCACTGCAGTACGCTCGCGACCACGGTGTCCAGATCCAGGCCTCGGCGACCTTCGGGCCTGGTGCGGGTACCCATATTCGGGTGCACGCGTCCCCCAACGAAGGGGCCACCGCCATCACCGGCGATGCTCAGTTGCTCCGAATCGCCCTGGGAGACGGCCCCCTGGGCGAGGTGGCCACCGCCTTGCTGGCGGCGGGCGCCCGGGTGCGCCATCGCATCGGGCGTACCGTCTGGGTCG
>JAFDJI010000205.1 GCA_019307545.1 Deltaproteobacteria bacterium
GCGATGTTGTGGGCGTGCGGGATCTCTTCCCGGATCTTCGCCTCGATCCGGTCGACCTCCTTGCCCGTTTGGGTGAGCACCGCCTCGCCGTACTCCTTGAGGAAGTCGCGGAACGCCTCGTCGGAGTCCAACCCCTTCACCAGCGCTTGGATGTCCCGACCCTCCAGGTATTGACCCGCGATCCACGCCCCGTCGAAGTCGATCTCCGCGCTGATACGGTAGTCGTGCACCCCCGCGACCACCGCTCGCTGCAGCGCCACCCGCTCGATGGCCGGATCGTTCTCCAGGAGCGTGGTGAGCGCTTCGCGGTCCTCGGGCCTGATCGCGCGACCCAGCAGCAGCCCCCGGTTTCGAGAAATCAGGAACAGGGCCACCACCCCCAGGAGCAGGCCGATGGCGATGGTTCCGTAGGCGTCCCAGTAGTGGTTGTGGGTGACCTGGGTGAGGACCAGGGCCGCCAGCGCCAGCAGGACCCCGAGCACGGCGGCGGAGTCCTCCAGGAGCACCGCGATGCCGAAGGGGTCGTCGGTGGTGCGGATGTTCTCTACGAACCCGATGCCCCGCTGCCGGGACTCGTTCCAAACGGCTCTCACCGCCAAGACCAGGGTGGCGCTCTCGACCACGAGGGCGAAGACCAGGATGGCAATGCCGATGTTCGACGCCTCGATGCCATGGTCTGCGCCCTTCCACAGGGTGTGCAGCCCGTGGGCCAGGGTGACTCCGCACCCGAGGAAGAAGATGCCCACAGCGCTCATCAAGGACCAAACGAATGCGTCGGGCCCGTACCCGAAGGGGTGCTCGGTGTCGGCGGGGCGGTGGCTCTTGCGCAAGCCGATGGCCAGCAGCACCTGGTTTCCTACATCGGCGAAGGAGTGGACCGCCTCGGAGAACATCACCGCGGAGCCGGTGAGCCCAAACCCGATGAACTTCGCGACCATCACCAGGCTGTTGCCAATGATGGCGGCGTAGACGGCCAGCTTGCTGCCCCCACTCGACATCGGCGTCCTCCGGAACGGGGTGTGCGCGGCGAGCCTAACGCGGTGCCTCCTGGTCGATGACCCAGGCGGCGATCGCGTCGGTGACCTCGGGGGCCCACGACCAGGGCAGGTGGTACTCCATGCCCATCGGCGCAGGGCCGATCGCGGGTTGGAGCAGGTGGCCGAGGCGCGGGAAGGCCTCCAGGGTGGCTTCGCGGCCGTCGGCTTCGAGCGCGGCGAGGAAGTCGGCCCCGTGGTGGGCGGGGACCTGCCAATCCTCGCCACCCTGCACGATCAGCACCGGGCTCTCCGTGTCCAGGACCAGGTCGATGCCGTCGAAGGCGAAGAACTCCGCCCAGAAGTCCTCGACCGGCCAACCCCCTAGGGTGTCCTCTCCGTAGGTGCCGGCCTCGACCTGGGCGATGATCTCGTGCCGGCTCGCGGTCAGGGAGCGCACCTGGTACCGCGGAAATCCGAGGCCATCGAGGTAGGTCTCGGCCTGCTCCACCCACACCTCGGCCCCGGTGCTCGCGACCCCAGCGACCAGGATCAGACCGTCGGGCTCGGGGCCCAGCAGTGCGGCCTCGGTGGCGTGGGCCACCCCCTCGGAGTGGCCGAGGAGGTAGAGACCGTCCACCTCGGCCTGGTCGGTGAGCCAGGTGGCCACCGCCGCCGCGTCTGCGGACCGACCGGTGAAGGAGTCGTTGATCGTGCCGCCACTACCGCCCCACCCCCGGTCGTCGTAGCTGGCCACCGCGATGCCTTCGGCGAGGAGCGCATGGGCGACGCAATCCCAGTGTGGGAGCGGGAGGATGAAGCCGTGGCGGTCGGAGCCGCCGGTGCCCGCGATGATCTGTACCGTGGGGAAGGGGCCCGGCCCGCCGGGAAGGAGGAGGCGGCCGGCGATGGCCGTGCCGTCATCGGAGGTGGTGGAGAACTCGCGGTGGCGAGGGTTGGGCGGAGGGATGGGACACATCTGTGCGGGGACCATGGTGGTGGGCGGATCGACTGCTACCGGGTCCAACGCCACGTCCTCGGCCGGGGAGACCTCGATCCCGTAGTCGCCAGGGACATAGGCGTCTACGATGCCGTCGGCGTCGGTGTAGTAGGTGTCCCCGAACCAATCCCACTCGTGGGGCAGCGACCCGGTCGGGGCCACAGTAGTGACGTGGAAGTAGGGCAGCACCACCACCAGGTCCTCCCCCTGCTGGAAGGCCCGCGCGGTGACGTAGCCGGCGAGCGGGGAGGGGAGGGGGATCTGGAAGAAACCGTCCGAGGGGTAGGGGTAGAGCACCACTGGCCCGTCGTCATCCCAGGTGAAGGTCGCTCCGTGGTCGGCGAGGCCCTGCACCGCGGTTCGCTCCTCCGCATCCACCTCGAAGCGGTACGTCACGATGGAGGTCCCCAGGGTGTGGCGCATCTCCTGGGTCCAGGTCTCCACTCGGCCGGTGGCGTCCAACTCGGCGTGCTCGGTGACCTGCAGGCGGATGTCCCAGAACCCCTCGAAGTCCAGGATGCTGGTGCCGACGAGCGACTCGCCCCCGTCCTCGCGGTGGGTGATCTCCATCACCGCCTCCGCGAAGTCTGATCCGAAGTAGGTGCCGCGGTAGCCGAAGGTCTCGGTTTCCGGGACGTCGGTGTCCCCGGTGTCGGTGATCACGATGTCGCCGCTGGAACAGGCTGCCAGCACGAGCACGGGCAGGCTCCGCGGGGTGCGGAACCGGGACACCCAGGGTGTCTGGGCCATCACAGGTGCGGGGCCACCAGGGTGCGCAGTGCCGCCAGACCCCCGCCGGCCCCAACCTTGCGGCCCACCTGGGCGCCGCCCTTGAACACCAGCAGGGTGGGGATGTTGGTGACCCCGTACGTCATGGCGGTCTGCATGTTGGACTGGACGTCGAGCTTCACGATTTTCAGCGCGTCGGCCTGCTCTTCCGCAAGGGTCTCCAACAGGGGCGTGATGGCACGACACGGCGCGCACCAGGTCGCCCAGAAGTCCACGAGCACGGGCTTGTCGGAATCGAGGACCTCCACCTGGAAGTTGGCATCGGTGGCTTGCTGGATGTGATCGCTGGCCATGCGGCGCTCCCGTCGGCGAGGGGGTGGGACCCGACAGGCTAAACCCCCCGACAACGACCGGCAACCCGCAATCCGAGTCCCGAACCTTCGGACGCGGAGCGGCTTGACCCGCCTGCGACACCCGGTGGAGGGCATTCGGGTTAGGAGCGCGCCGTGGAACGGTTCCTGCTGCTGCTGCCCCTGCTCGCCTACGCGTACGTCACCCTCGTGCATCTGCTGCCGGGCCTGGTGGGCGAGCGGGCGGTCCGGCGGGCCAGGCCGGTCGCGATCGTGGGCGCCGCGGTGCACGTCGTGGTCATCGTGATGCACATCGCCAGGGGTATGCAGCCGGGTCTCGCCATGGCCCTGTGCGGGGCAGCCCTCGGGATGATTGTGGCCTATGCGTGGGTCGGCACCCGGCGCCGCCGTGCCCTGGGGATGCTCCTGGCGCCCTTGGCGCTGGTCACCCTCGGGACCAGCCAGGTCATCCCCGAGGGGCAGGTGGTCGCCCTGACGGAGACCGGGGTTTCGCCTTGGCTGCCCATCCATCTCGGGCTGATGTTCTTCGGGCTCCTCGGCTTCGTGCTCGCCTTCGCGGTAGGCGTCCTCTACCTCCTGGTACGGGACCGCCTCAAGAAGAAGGACTTCAGCGCGCTGGGCCGCCTGCCCTCCCTGGAGACCCTGGACCGGGTTCAGTTCCGCGCCATGCTTTACGGCTTCGTATTCCTCACCCTCGGGATCGGCGTCGGCGGCGCCTGGGCCGCCGCCTCCCTGGACCGGCCCTGGGCACTGGACCCGAAGGTGTGGTTCACCGTGGTGATCTGGCTGTGGTACGCCGTGGCCCTCCAGGTGCGGTTGATCGCCGGTTGGCGGGGCCGGTGGTCGGCGCTGTTCTCGATCATCGGCTTCGGCGGGCTGCTGTTCTCCCTGTTCCTCTCCAACGTGCTCATGAAGAGTTGGCACGGGTATGGGTGAGGTGCTGGCCGTGGGCATGAGCCATCGCACTGCTCCCGTGGCGGTACGAGAGCGGTTTGCCTTCGACGAGACCGCGTCGCGCCGTTTCCTGCGCCGCCTCGTCGATGAGCGCGTCTGCCGCGAGGCCATGCTGGTCTCCACCTGCAACCGGGTGGAGCTGTACGTCGTGCCCTGGGAGGGCAGGCAGGGTGTGGAGCGCTACCTGCACGCATTCCGGGTTCCGTCGGGAGAGCACCTCGACGGGTACCTGTACTGGCACCAGGGGCGCGACGCCGTCCGCCACCTGTTCCGGGTGGCCTGCTCGTTGGACTCCCTGGTGGTCGGGGAGCCCCAGATCCTTGGGCAGCTGAAGGAGGCGGTTCGGCGGGCCGAGGGCACCGGTACCCTGGGGCGCACCCTGACCCGGCTGGCCCACCAGAGCCTGGCCGTGGCCAAGCGGGTGCGCACCCGGACCGACATCGGTCGCTACCGGGTGGGCGTGGGCAACGCGGGGGTCGACCTCGCCACCCAGATCTTCGGGAGCCTGAAGGGGCGACGCGCGCTGCTCGTCGGGACCGGGAAGATGGGGCGTCAGGTCGCCCGGGCGCTGCTGTCCGCGGGGCTGGACGAGTTGGTGGTCGCCAGCCGCAGCCACGGGCGGGCGGTGGAGGTGGCCGAGGCACACGGCGGCACGCCCATCGGCTATGACCGGGTCGGCTCCTATCTGTCACGGGTCGACGTGGTGATCACGGCCACTGACGGGATGACTGCGGTGCTGAGCCGCAAGGAGCTGCGGAGTGCGGTGAGGGCGCGGTTCTACCGGCCCATGTTCCTCGTCGACCTGGCGGTGCCGCGCAACATCGACCCCGGGGTCGACCAGATCGAGGAAGTGTTTCTCTTCAACATCGACGACTTGAGCCGCATCGTGATGCAGGGCCAGGAGGCCCGCGAGGTGGCTGCAGTGGCTGCGGAGGAGATGGTGGAACAGGAAGCAGGAAAGTTCTTGGGCATCCTCGCGGAGGTGGACATCGGACCCCAGATCGGGGCGCTGACCCACAAGATGGAGACGCTGCGGCAGGAAGAGCTGGACCGGTCTCGGAAGCTGCTCTCCTCGCTGGACGAGCAGCAGATCGAGGCGCTGAACCTCATGACCCGGGCGCTGGTGAAGAAGGTGCTGCACGCCCCGATCCTCTCCATCCGGGAGGCCGCGCGGGACGGGAACGCTGACCGGCTCGGCACGCTCCTGGGCAGCTGGGGAATCGATGAGGAGTGATGGGGGGCTTCGACTGGGCACCCGCGGGAGCTTGCTCGCACGGACCCAGAGCGAGTGGGTCGCCGAGCAGGTCACGAAGCACACGGGTCGCGCGGTGGCGTTGGTGGTCATCAAGACCCGCGGCGACAAGATCCAGGACCGGCCCCTGGACCAGGTGGGTGGAAAGGGCCTCTTCACCAAGGAGATCGAGGACGCGATGCTCGTCGGCGAGGTGGACTTCGCGGTCCACTCCATGAAGGACATGCCGGGCGAAGCACCCCCGGGCGTGGTCATCACCGCCATCCCCGTCCGGGAGGACCCCCGGGACGCCCTGGTGGGAAAGGCGCTCGCCGACCTCGCATCCGGGGCGGTGGTCGGCACGGGCTCCGCGCGCCGCCGGGCGATGCTGCTGGAGATCCGCCCCGATCTCGACGTTCGGGGCATTCGCGGAAACGTCCCCACCCGCATCCGCAAGATGCGGGAGGGGGAGTACGACGCGGTGGTGCTGGCGATGGCAGGCCTGCGCCGCCTCGGTCTGGGTCACGAGGTGTCCGAGCCTTTGTCCACCGAGCAGATGTTGCCCGCCACCGGGCAGGGGGCGCTCGCCGTGCAGTGCAGGGGAGACGACGCCGAGGTGCGGGCTCTGCTCTCCAGGGTGCACCACCGCCCCACCGCCACCTGCATTCGGGCCGAGCGGGGTTTCCTGGTGGAGTACGGGGGCGGTTGCTCGGCGCCGGTGGCCTGCCACGCGGTGCTCCACGACGGGGAGTTGGAAGTGCAGGCGTTCGTGGAAGGTCCGGACGGCACGATCTGGCGCCGCGACGCCCAAGGCACAGCGGAGCGGGCGGAGGAGATGGGCCGATCGCTCGCGCAGACGCTCAAGGGGCTGGCCGGACCGGACTGACAGCGCGCCGGCACAGCCCCAGGATCCAAGCCCTCAACAGCTCGTGCTAGCGTCCGACTCAGGAACAGGTGTCCAAGAGGTGGCTGGCATCGCGAACCCTTCGTCCTCGTCGCGCGTCCTGGTGATAGGCGGCGTTTCCGCCGGGGTGGTGGAACAGGCCGTAGCGTCGCTGGATCTACCCGATGATGTCTTGGTGGAGCGGGTGGCCGGGTGGGAGGAGGCGAAGGCGAGGATTGCGGTCCGGGCACCCGAGCGTCTGGTCCTCATCGCGGAACCAGGACACGACACCGAGCAGGCAGTGGAACGTGCGGAGGGCGCGCTGGCCGAGTCGCGGGCTGTGGAGGTGCTGGAGCTTGCGAACGGCATCCTCCACAACGTCGCGAACGTCGTGAACAGCGTGAGCGTCTCTGCGAACCAGATCCTGGAGCTGCTGGGCAAATCGAGGCGCGGTCTGGTGAACAAGGTTGCCTTCCTGCTCGCCGAGCACGCGCACGACCTGCCGGAATTCCTCTCCAGTCACGAGAAGGGTCGCCAGATCCCGGACTTCCTCGCGACCCTCGGAGCACGCCTGGATGCAGAGCACGTCGAGCTT
>JAFDJI010000206.1 GCA_019307545.1 Deltaproteobacteria bacterium
TGGTTCACTGGCGCTTCTTCTTCGTCCCTCGTGCCCGCTTGCGCCTTTTCTGGTACCCGGCCTCATCCGCCTCCGTCCAGGGCGCGACGCGATCCAGGATCGCGAGGATGGCATTGCCGTAGTCCTGCACCTGCCATCGACGGACCTCGGGCACTCGCCCCATCTCCTCGGCTGAAAGGGGCCGCAGTCGTGAGATCTCCTTGAGCGTCCCGTTCGATATGGCGGCTACGGGGGTGAGATCGGCGTTCGCCTTCACCAGGTCGTTGCGCCACGCTTTCAAGACGGCGAGGGCGCGCTCGGCCGCGCGACCGCGAAGTCGGGGTGTCGGGCCCGTTGGCGCGGGCTGCTTCGGCTTGCGCTCCGGGATGGGAAAGTCGTCCTCCAACCCGAGACGAACCGCTCGTGCCAGGGCGTCGGCGTGCCGCCGCTTGAGGCCCATCTTCCCCGGGAGGACCTTGTCGAGCTCGCTGCGTGTGGTGGGCCGTCCATCGGCGATGCGGACCAGATCGGTGTCTCCGATGACCTTGAACACCGGTCTGTCCATCTTGCGGGCCTGCTCGTCGCGGTACAGGTAGAGGCGGCGCAGCACCCGGAGACCGCGGTGGTCGAGTCGGCCAGCGGTCTTGACCTTCAGGTACCCGTCTTCGTCGAAGGGACGGCCCTCCCAGGTGCGGGACTCGAGCAGGGCGCACTCTTCGATGAGGTGCTCCAGGCGGCCACGCTTCTTCAGGCGCCGGATCAGGATCTCGCGAAGTGCCGGCAGCCAGTGCGAGTCACCTCGCGCGTACTCGATGTGCTCCGCACCCAGTGGCCGGCGCCCCCAGTCGTAGCGCTGGTACTTCTTCTCCAACGCTACGCCGAAGTGCTCCTCGATGAGATCCGCCAACCCGACCCGCTGGGAGCCGAGCAGTTGGGACGCGATCATGGTGTCGAACAGGCTGCGGAAGGTGTACGCGTAGTCGCGCTTCATGCACACCACGTCGTAGTCGGCCCCGTGGAAGACCTTGACGATGTCCGGGTTGGCCATGATCGGCGCCAGGGCGGACAGGTCCCCGATGGTGAGCGGGTCGATGATGTAGTCGGCATCCAGGTCCGAGATCTGAATCAGGCACACCTTCTCCTGGTAGGAGTAGAAGGAGTCGCTTTCGGTATCGACCCCGATCGCGGGCGCCCTCGCCAGTCGCGCGGCGATCTCGGTGAGCGTCTCGGCATCGTCGACCATGATGAGTGGTGTGTCGCTGTACATCGTTCTCCGACCAACGACCCCCAACTAGCCGCTTGCAGCGGGTTGCGCTCCACTGCTTGGGCGGGATGCGGAATGGCGCGATATGTGCCACCATTGGAACGTCCCCGGGGCGGCCAGGCTGCACCCGGGCTGGCGTGACCGTGGAGGTCTTGGAGTTCGCGCGAATGCATCCTGAATATGGGCCCGTCGCCGCCGTAGCCGAAAAGTTGCGCGACCGCTTCGGGGACCCGCCCCAGACCGCGATTGTGCTCGGCTCTGGATTGGGCGTGGTCGTCGATCGCCTCGTCATCGAGCGCGAAGTCAGCACGGAGGATCTCGGACTCCCGTCCTCCACCGTCCCTGGCCATGCTGGGAAGGTCATCACCGGGACGCTCGGCGGGGCGCACGTGTTGGTGCTTTCGGGGCGGGTGCACCTCTACGAGGGGTACCCCGCACAGGTGGTGGTCCGCTACGTGCGTGCCTTCCACCACTGGGGCGTCCAGCGCCTGATCCTCACCTGTGCCGCCGGGGGGATCGCCGCCGGGTTGGATCCGGGATCGCTGGTCCTGGTGACCGACCACCTCAATTTCCAGTACGAAAACCCCCTGACGGGCACGCCGTGGAACGGCAACCGCTTTCCCGACGTCACCCAGGCCCATCACCCGGGGATACGCGCGACCCTGCTCGACGCCGCCACCAGCATCGAGGTGAGGCTCGATCAGGGTGTGTACGCCGCGGTGATGGGGCCCGCCTACGAGACGCCGGCGGAGACCTTCATGCTCCGAAGCGCCGGAGCGGACATCGTCGGAATGTCCACGGTTCCGGAGATCCTCGCGGCGGCCCAGGTCGGGCTTCCCGTGGGCGCGATCGCGCTCATCTCCAACCGGGCCGCGGGCTTGACCGACGGGCCGGTGACCCATGCCGAGGTGACCGACATCGCGAACCGGGCGGGAGACAACCTGGCGCGGTTGCTGGAAGAGGCCTGCGGGCGGTTCTAGCCGGGAACGCATGCACATCTGGCACGGCCCCAAAGCCTCGCCTCATCTGTTCGTGCTTGCCCCCGGCGACGCCGGGCGGCTCACCGACAGCGCACCCCTCGAGATTGCCGAGGGGCTGGGTCGCGCGGGCGTCCGGGTCATCCGGTTTGCCTTCCCGCCCTGTGACGAGGATGGGGCGGTCCGCGATGCCCTGCTGGCCACCGAGATCCGCCAGGCGGCGGCATGTCGCGAGCCGCACCAGCACCTCGTCCTCGGCGGACTGTCTCGTGGCGCTCGCGTCGGTGCAATGCTGGCCCAGGAACTGGGCGCCATTGGGCTGGTGGGTTTCGCCTACCCCTTCCACGCCCGACACGACCCCGATCCCGCCGAGCGCGTCACCCAGCTGGCCCAGGTCAACGTGCCCGTGCTGATCTTCCAGGGCACGCGCGACTCCCACGGAAACCGGGAGCAAGTCCGGGGATACCGGCTCCCCGACCACGTTCGGGTCCACTGGCTCGAGGACGCCAACCACGCGCTGCACCCGCGGAGTCGCTCCGGCCACACCCAGGCTTCTCAGCTTGCCGAGGCCGCGGCGATGGCCGCAGCATTCATCCGCGCCATCGGCTGATCGCGTCGCCAGACCTACGGCAGCGTCTGTAGCTGACGCTGGAAGTGCTCGGAGTGCGCTGCTAGCGCTTCGACATGGGACAAGGCGATGGCCCGCGCCCTGTCCCCCAGCTCACCCAGGTCGTAGATGTAGCGTTCGGGGACGTGGCGGAACGACACGCTGATCCGCCGGACGGTGAAGTCCTCCAGTTGCGCGCCCAGCACGGGCTCCTGACCGTATCGGACCCGGGTCACCCGGTGGTACAGGCGGTCCTTGTACCCCGGCCCGCTGAAGATCACGACGGAGCGGTGTCGAACCCACAGGGAGTGCTCGGGGGTGGCGGCCTTCGGGTAGACGAACTCGAACTGCGCGGGCTGGCCCACCGAGAACATCACCAACGCACCGGGCTCGGCGTCTCGGTGCATGCGCAGCCGCGCGAAGTCCAGGGGCGGCTTGCCATCCCGCTTCGGCTGGTGGCCGTAGTAGTTGATCAGGCAGGTGTTGGGCAGCGGCCCGTCGTCGCCATGGGGCACCAACTCGGGCCGCAGCCGCTCGAGGATCCGGGTCATCACCGGGGGGAGCGGCTCGGCGCGCACGCACTTGTCCACCAGGTGTTCGGGCTCGGCGTAGTAGCCCAGCGCCGCGAACTGCCAGGCCCCAAGCCAGTACACCGGGCGGGTCAGCCGGCCCGTCGCACCACGGCGGCTCCGGTGCCCGTCGGCGAAGCGCTTCTCCCAGAGGGGATGAAGGCCCGCAAAATAGTCCACCAGCGTCCGGGCTTCGTCGACCCCGATGAACCGCGGGAGGTAGGAGAACCCGGACACGCGAATCGCCTGGTCGCCTCGCTCGGGCGAATCACTGGGCGTCGGTTGCTTCACGAGGCCGTCACGGGCGCAGCCATGGCGTCGTGTCCGTATCGAGGGTGTTGGGGCTCCGCTGCGAGGGTAACCAGGGTGGACATTTTGGTGGTGCGTGATCACGGCAGTCACCAATGCGTATCGTCAGCACCGACAGTTGCGTTTCATGGGTACTGGTCTGCGGGGTGGCTACACCGCGGCGATAGCGTCCATCTCCACCCACACGTCCTTCGGGAGGCGGGAGACCTCCACCGCGGCGCGGGCCGGCTTGTGCTCGCCGAAGAACTGCGCGTAGACCTCGTTCATGATCCCGAAGTCCTCCATGTCGTGGAGGTACACGGTGACCTTCACCACCTGCTCCAGCGAGGATCCGGCTGCTTCCAGCACGGCGGAGAGGTTCTGGAGCACCAGGTGGGTCTGGTCGCGCAGGTTGGCGTGGACCACCTGGCCGGTGGCCGGGTCGATGGGGATCTGGCCGGAGCAGAATGCGAAGCCGCCCGCGACGACCGCTTGGGAGTAGGGGCCGATGGCGGCCGGGGCTTTGTCGGTGGAGATGGTTTTCATGGTGTCTCACCAGGCAGTGGGGGAGCTGAGCAGGCCCGATGTTACTGCGGCGGAAGACCCCACCGAAGGACCGGCGCAATCGAGGGCCCTTGGTGCGTCTGGGGGTCGCGTTCCAGCTCTCCGTACCCCCGCTGCTGCCAGTCGTCAGACGCGCGCCCGGCTCGATTACCTGGGGGGCCACACCACTTCTTGGGATTTGGGAGCCTCCGACGAAGTCTCACAACACCTCTGGTCCCGGTCCCGGTGTCATCTTGCCGTGGTCCGCGGTCCCCAGGCCACGCAAGCTCTTGCCGTACCGCTCGAAGGCCGCTCGGGCCTTCCGGGCGTTGTTGAGCTTCTGCACCACCCGGAACCGGCCGCGCACCTCGAGGGGCCCGATCACCACCTCGTTCTCCTCGTCACCCGGCTGGAGGTCGAAGTACCTGGCGCTGGATCGGCCCTTCACGTAGGTCAGCACGACCGCCCGGTGCCATCCGGTCACGCGCTCTTGGTGGGCGCCACCCCTGGAGTTACGCGGCTCGGCATGGCCATCGTGCCAGAGCTTGAGCCCAACACCTTCGGCGGAGCCGCGGACAACCTCCAACGGCTCGCCAACAGGGCCGCGCGTGATCTCCTTGATCTCGGGGAGCGGCCCGCGGGCACTCACCTGGTAGCTCGCCACCGAATCCGGGTGGACCCACCACTTCTTGCCCTTCTTCACCGCCGAGAGCCGGTGCGCGTGGATTGCCTGGCGCACAGCGCTCGTGGAGATCCCGAGCTCGGCTGCGGCCTCCATCACCGACAACGTGTAGTCGGCGTGCGCAACCTCGACATCGAGCATCCCGAGCTGCACCCGCTTCAGGCTGAGCTGGTCGACCAGGACGTGGTACACGGGGTTGGCGTGGACCTCCCTGGTCACGAAGCCGTGGCCGGGGATGATCCCTGTCACCAAGAGCGGGTTCTCCTCGCTGTAGATCAGACCCACGAGCTCGGAGACCGAAACGCCCGGATCGTTGGCAGCCTCGGCCACGCGGGCCAGGAAGTCCTGGACCTCGGGCGTCGGGGTGGCGAACTCGAGAACCTCGCCAGTGATGGTGGTGTAGGTCGGCATGGTGATCTCCCAAGAGGGGGAAGTACCGGGTGGGGCCCCAGGGCCTGGGTCGGGCCGGAGTTTGACCCACCCCGGTCAGATGATTTCCACCTGGCCGAGGTACCTGATGAAGATGGCCTCCTGCCGGTAATGGCGTTTTGCGACCTCCACTGCCTGTCGGACCTTGCCGCCGTCGAGGAGTGAGGGGAGCGCGACGAGGTAGACGACCGAGTCGTCGTGGTAGGTGCGCCCCTCGTGCTCCCAAGCGCCGATGACAGCGCCGGGGAGTCTGGAGCAACCGCCGAAGATGGCAGCCAGCCCCGCCTCGAAGGCGGCATGATGGTCATCGCCGAAGCGCCGGCCATCGTTGTCCGCCAGGGGGATGAATAGCTCGATGCCCAGCATCAAAGCCTCCCTGTCTGGGCCCCGGGGATTCCCGCCTTGTACCGGTGTGCGGCTATTCGCCGCACGGGTGTTTCGTTGTCGGGCCCGGCGGTTCTTTCACGGCGGTACCCCTCACACCTTCTAAATAACTGTTTTTGAAAGTTGCGCAACAGTTTAGCGGCAGTTTCTTCGGCTTTCTTGGGGGCCCCGATTCGGCAGGAGTGAGCCTGAGCGGTACCCAGAATCAAGATGGAATGGAATGATCCAGATCGGGTGCCCCCTGCTTTGCTGGCCGTAGTTGCTCGAGCTCCTCCTGCAGGTAGACCAGGGCCTCCACGTTCGCGATCTCCGGGAACTCCCGGGCCCGCCCCCAGCTGGTGCTCGAGGCGCTCGACCTTCCGCTTGATGAGCTCGTCCATGTCGGTCCTCCCCGTGGCCCAGGAAGGTAGCTGACGGGCAGCTCATGGGAGAGGAAGTCCAAGGCGGGCAGTGGTCTCGGCCAGACCAGGGGACATTGTTCCCCGGTGTCTCGCGAAACCCGCATTCCAGGCGGGGACAACTCCGGGGATTGCGGATCCTACGGATCGGGCTGGATCCGCATGAATACTGCGTCGAGGCGCATTAGACGAAGCTGTTGTTGATGACCTCGCCCATCCCCCCGGCCCCCGGCACGATGTAGGCGTGGTCGTTGAGGCCGCGCTCCTCATCCCAGCGTTCTCCGAGGGGTGTCTCCAGGACGTCGGGCGGCGAGAGCCCGCGGTCCACTCGGAGCGCATAGACCAGCACGTCCGGGAACTCGGTGGTGGTCTGGCGGAGGTATTCCGGCGTCACCATCAGGTGGCAGGCGATGATGCGCCGCTCCCGCCCCTCGACCGAATCGTGGTAGTGGCGGATCACGTGCCGTACCGTCGACCCGGACGCCCCCATGGGATCGGGCACGTACACCGTCGCGCCCTCCACCGGTCCGCCGATCTTGCTCCCGGACATGTCCACCCCGAGCAACTCGCCCGTGACCGGATCCGCGATCCGCTGGAGGTAGAAGTGGTCCACC
>JAFDJI010000207.1 GCA_019307545.1 Deltaproteobacteria bacterium
GGAGCCGGTGGTCGTCGTGGTGAACGATGGCCAGGTGCAGCTGACCTTCCGCATCGAGGAGAACCGCAAGGTCGTCATCCACAGCATCGAGTTCAACGGCAACGACAACGTCCCGGACGCCAAGATCAAGCGTTTCATGCAGACCCGGTCGGGTGGTGTGGTGCCCTGGCTCACCTCCAAGGGCGCGCTCCGGCGCGAGTTGCTGGACCAGGACGTGTACACGATGCGGTTCGTGTTCATGGAGGAGGGCTACGTCGACGTCCGCATCGACGAGCCGAGGGTGTACCTGTCTCCGGACAAACGGTTCATCTACATCTCGATCAACATCGAGGAGGGTCCCCGCTACTACATCGGCGAATTCGACGTGGGCGGAGACTTCGTCCCGGAGGAGGGGCTGACCCGGGAAGCGGCGCTGGACATCGTCGGTGGCCGACCCGTGGCGGACATCCAAGAAGAGCAGTGGCGCCAGGCCGCCGGGAAGGGAAAGGAGATCCTTGATTTCGATGCCCGCGGCGCGGCACTGGTGTCCGGCGAGCCCTTCCAGTACACGGTGATGCAGACGGTGGTGGAGAACATCGCCACCCTGTACAAGGACCAGGGCTACGCGTTCGCCAACGTGGTGCCCCTGCCCCAGACCGACCCGGAAACCCAGATCGTCAACCTCACCTTCCAGGTCGACCGCGGCGAGAAGATGCGCATCGGGCGCATCAACGTCACCGGCAACGACCCGACCTTCGACAAGGTCGTCCGCCGCGAGATCCTGATCAACGAGGGCGACGTGTACCGAGGCTCCCTCATCCAGGCCTCCCGGGCCCGCTTGAACCGCCTCGGCTACTTCGAAGAGGTGACCCTCTCCACGCCACGAGGGGAGGGGGACAAAACCCTCGACCTGAACATCAACGTGGCCGAGCAGCCCACCGGGAGCTTCTCCTTCGGTCTCGGGTACTCAAACCTAGAAAACCTTGTTGTCACCGGCAACATCGCCAAGAACAACTTCCTGGGCCTTGGCTACACACTCTCGGCTGCGGTGAACTGGTCCCGCCTCCGCAAGCAGTGGAACGTCTCGCTGTTCGACCCCTACTTCCTCGACACCCGCTGGACCCTGCAGGTCAACGCCTACAACATCACCCGTCAGTTCCAGCTCGATGAGTTCCAGCGGGGTGGCTCGCTGTCCATCGGCCGATACCTCGACCGCAGCGACGACATCCGCATGTCGGTGGAGTACACCTTCGAGGACGTCGGGCTCACCTCGCTGCCGTCACCGCAACTCCTGATGCTGGGTGGGGAGCTGTACCGCAACGGGTTCACCTCGTCGGTGGGTCTGGGCCTCACCATCGACAAGCGCAACAACCGCATCCGGCCCACCAAGGGCATCTACTCCTCTGCGGCGCTCGAGCTGGCCGGCGGTTTCCGCATCAGCGACAAGGAGGTGCTCCACCTCCTCGGTGGCGACTTCAACTTCGTCGAGGGTCGCTTCAACTTCCGCCTCTACCAGCCCATCCTGCAGGGCAACGACCTGCTGGTGTTCCGGTGGAACACCACCGTGGCCCACATCCAGTCCACCGACGGCAAGGTGATCCCCTACATCCACCGCTTCCGCGCGGGTGGCATCAACTCGGTACGGGGCTACGACTGGTTCAGCCTGGGGCCGACCATCCGGTCCACCATCTCCGACGACCCGGTGCGTGCGGACGACAAGCTGGTGGTGGGGGGGACCTCGAGCTGGATCAACAACTTCGAGGTGGAGGCGGCGATAGTCCCGGCGGCCGGCATCACTGGCGTGGTGTTCTTCGACGCTGGCAACGCCTTTGGCGACCCCTGGGGCGAGGGAGCGATCAACCCCCTGCACCTCCGCTTCTCGTTTGGCGCCGGCGTCCGGTGGACCTCGCCCATCGGTCCCCTGAGGTTCGAGTACGGCATTCCGATCAACCCACGGGAGGGGGAGCGACGAGCCGTGTTCGACTTCTCGATTGGGAGCTTCTTCTAGCCTGTAATGGCGCCTGCACTGAAAGAGAAAAACGCTCCCGGCAGTAGGCAAGGGGGATGAGCTCCTGCCGGGAGCGTTCGGTGGGAGGGAACATTGGCTGATGCCGCAGGCTCCCCCCCGCGGACTTCAATCTGAGTGTGCTCTCCACACCCACCGTCCGACATCGGTCATTCGACGGATACGTGGAATTCACATCCCGAAAACTCCGGTTTCGGAGACAAAAACCGCGCGGAATCCAGAAAATCCGGATTCCGATCGAGGTCGCGACGGGCGCGCCGTCAGGGCAGCAGGCAGTTGGGATCACCCATCCGGGGAGTGCAGCGGAATCGCTAGGGTGGGAGCGGGGTTGTGGCGGGCAGCCCCGGACGGCGCTAAGTGCGTCCCGCCCCAGAGATCCGAGGAAGCAGTCATGACCCGCTGGTTCGCCGTACTCCTGGCCCTGATGTTCTCCATCGCCGCGCACGCAGGCACCATCGCCGTGGTGGACTTCGAGCGTGCCGTGAACGAGACCGAGGAGGGCAAGGCCGCCCAAGAGCGGCTCGACACCATGTACTCGACCCGAAAGACCGAGATCGAGCGCCTCCGCGACGAGTTGATGGCCGAGATGGAGGACTACCAGGCCCGCGCCATGATCCTCTCCGAGGAAGCCCGCACCGAGACCGAGAAGCGGCTGGTGGAGAAGCAGCAGACCTTCGAGCAGACCTACCTCAAGTACCAGACCGAGATGCAGCAGACCTACATGACCCTGCTGCAGGACCTCGACGAGAAGATGCGCCGGCTCACCCAGACCGTCGCCGCCGAGAACGGGTACGACGTGGTGCTGGACCGGGCGGCGGTGGTCTATTTCAGTGGGGATACCATCGACATGACCGACCAGCTGATCACCCGGTACAACGCATCCCAGGAGTGACCGAGCGCCGCGAGCCCTGGACCACCGCCCGCATCGCCCTGTGGGTCGGGGCGACCTGCGAGGGGCCACAGGACCGCATCATCGACGGGGTAGGGTCGCTGAGCGGCGCGGGTCCGTCCGACCTGTCCTTCTGCACGGGTGGGCGCTGGCTGGAGCCGTTGTCGCGGACCCGGGCCGGCGCGGTGCTCCTGGGTGAGGGCGCCGTTCCGGAGGGCGTGGTGGCGCTGCGGCACGAAAACCCGCGTCAGGCCTACGCCCAAGTCGCCGAACGCCTGGTCCCGCTCCGGTGGCCGGAACCGGGGGTGCACCCGCAGGCCTTCGTCCACCCCACTGCTCAAGTGGAGGGGGCAACCATCGGACCCTTCGCGGTGGTGGAGGCGGGCGCCCGCGTGGGTGCCGGGACCTGGCTGATGGCGCAGGCCTTCGTGGGCAGGCGCGCGGTGATTGGCGAGCGATGCCGCATCCACCCCCATGCGGTCGTGATGGACCGCTGTGAGGTGGGGGATCGGGTGTGGCTCCAGCCGGGTGCGGTGGTGGGTGGCGACGGCTTCGGTCACGTACCGGCGCCCGATGGTCCCGTGCGGGTGCCCCAACTCGGAATCGCGGTGCTGGAGGACGACGTGGAGGTAGGCGCGAACGCCTGTGTGGACCGCGCTGCCCTCGATGAAACGCGGATCGGCCGTGGGACCCGGCTGGACAACCTGGTGCAGGTGGCGCACGGGGTGCACATCGGCGCCTCCTGTCTGCTTGCGGCCTTCGCCGGGGTGGCGGGGGGGTCGCGGCTCGGAAACCGGGTGGTGATGGCCGGTCGCACCGCGGTGGTCGATGGCGTGGACGTCGGCGACGATGCGGTGTTCGCCGGGCTGGCCTCGGCCCACCGCGACGTTCCCCCGGGCACGCGCCTCGGCGGATCTCCGGCCCGCCCCTACCGGCATTGGCTCCGCGAGGTCGCCGCGCTCCACCAGCTCCCGGGGTGGGCGAGGACACTCTGGCGGCTCGAACGGCGTGTCGAAGCGCTGGAACGTGGTGAAGGACAACCCCCAACATGATCGACTTCGACGAGATCCTGCAGATCCTGCCCCATCGCCCCCCGATGCTCCTGGTGGACGCGGTGATCGAGTTCGAAGCCGGAAAGCGGGCGGTCGGCCTCCACACCGTGACCGAGGAGGATTGCGCGGGACACTTCCCGGGCAACCCGGTCATGCCCGGCGTGAAGATCGCCGAAGCCCTGGCCCAGGTGGCCGCGATCATCTTCCTCGCGGAACCGCCCGAACACCACGGCCACCCCGTGTACCTGGTGGGCCTGGACAAGTTCCGGTTCCGCAAGCCGGTGCTTCCTGGTCAGAAGCTGAGGTTGGAGGTGGCATTGGACCAAGCCCGTCGTGGCCTGTACCGCTTCGCCGCCAATGCCACCGTGGACGGCGAGCGGGTCGCGAACGGCACCATCATGGCCGCCGCGCCGGAGACCCCTCCCATCAGTTAGTCTTCGCACTCCAACGAGGGGGACCCATGCCTTCCATCCACCCCACCGCGGTTGTCGATTCGAAGGCCGAGATCGGAGAGGTGGAGATCGGGCCGTACGCGGTGGTGGGCCCGGGGGTTAGGCTCGCGGACGGGGTGGTGCTCGAGCCCCACACGGTGGTGATGGGCCTCACCCACATCGGGCCTCGCACCCGGGTGTGTACCCACGCATCCCTGGGAGGACCGCCCCAGGACCGCAAGCACGACGACCGAATGACCGCCCTGGAGATCGGCGCGGACAATGTCTTCCGCGAGTTCACCACCGCCCATTGCGGTTCCTCGAGCGGCGGCGGCGTTACCGTGATCGGCGACCGGAACTACTTCATGGCCAACAGCCACGTGGCACACGACTGCAGGGTCGGTTCCGACTGCGTGCTCTCCAACTCCGCCGCCGTCGCTGGACACGTGGTCATCGGCGACGGGGTGGTGCTCGCTGGCCTGGTGGGGGTGCACCAGCACGTGCGGATCGGGCGATTGGCCATGGTGGGGGGCGGCGCCATGTGTGCCCAGGACATCCCCCCCTTCACCCTGGCGCAGGGGGACCGGGCTCGGCTCTTCGGCCTCAACGTGACCGGGCTGAGACGCGCGGGAATCGACCGGGCCGTGGCGAGCGCGCTCAAGGGCGCTTGGCGCACGCTCTTCGTGAGCGGGCTCCCCATCCGGACCGCCATCGCCCGGGTGCGCGAGGAGCAGGAAGACGTGCCGGAGGTCGCAGAGTTGGTGGCCTTCCTGGAGGCCAGCACGCGTGGCGTGTGCCGTGCCGCGAGGAGCCGGTGACCCGGCGCGTCGAGGTCGCGGTCATCGGCTGTGGGCGCATGGGCGTGCACCACGCCCGGGTGATCGCCCATCACCCGAAGTGCAGGCTGGTCGCGGTAGTAGACGCGGTGGAGGCGCATGCACGGGCAGTGGCGATTCGCCACGGGGCCGAAGCGCGGCCGGATGTTCCCGAAGGGGTGGAGGCGGTGGTGGTAGCAACCCCGACCATCACCCATGCCGCGGTCGCCCTGGGCCATCTCTCCGCAGGTCGGTGGTGCCTGGTGGAGAAGCCGCTCACCGCTTCCGCGTCCGAGGCGGCCACCCTGAACCACCCCCGCCTGGTGATGGGGCATGTGGAGCGGTTCAACCCAGCGATACGCGCCGCTGGAACCTTGAAACCGCGCTTCGTGACCTCGCGGCGCCTGGTGCCCTTCGAAGCACGGTCCGCGGATGTGTGTGTGGTGAAGGACCTCATGGTCCACGACCTCGACCTGCTGCTGCACTGGTCGGAAGGCGAGGTGGAGCGGGTGGACGCCATGGGCGTGGCGGTGCGCACCGAGGACATCGACGTGGCGAGCGTCCAGCTTCGCACCACCGACGGGATGCAGGCCCACCTCTTCGCCTCCCGGGTCGCCGAGGTTCCGGAACGGCTCACCCGGGTGTACGAGGAGGAGCGCACCACCGACCTCGACCTCCTCGCCCGGACGGCGTGCCGCGGCACCACGGTGATGCCCTCCGCCGATGACCGGGACGGGCTGACCGCCCAATGGGACGCCTTTGTGGATGCGGTGTGCGGCACGGGCCCGGTAGCGGTGACCGCAAGGGACGGGTGGCGCTCGGTGGCCCTTGCGGAGCGGATCCGCGCCGTAATGACGGAGGGCGACGAGGCCTTGGGGTTGGCGGGACGTGCGCCACCGCGCATCGCGGAGGCCTGAGCCCCGCGACCGACAGCGACTGCAGACCCGCGCGTAGCGGAGCGAAGCAGAGCGAGCACGGGTCGAAGAGCCCGAATCCGCACCCGGCCTCGAATGCGGGCGCCCCCAACCACGTCCTAGCTCTCCGGTTGGAGAGGTAGAGATGCACAAGGTCTGGATCGGAATGGCAGCGGCGTTCGCCATCAGCGGAATGGCGGTGGCGGCGGAGAAGGGAGAGAGACCACGTCCTCGGCTCGACGCCGACGGCCCGGCTCAAACGGAACGGCTGGTGACGAAACCAGAACGGACGCCGACCGCAGCCCCCGGAACGGCGCCGGCTGAGCGACCGCCAAGGGACGACGACGCCTCGGCGGCGAGCATGCACACCTTCGAGAAACCCCAGCCGACGGCGCCCAAGGCCCCCGTGAACGAGGTTCGGCCGCAACGTGGGGGCATCGAGCGCCCATCCGGGCCCGCAATCGAGGCCACGGTGCCGTCGAGGACCAAACCCCGCATCGAGCGCCAGCCGAACGGTTCGGTCACCACCCGGCCGCCGAGGGACCGCGACCCCGCGATCGGACACCAGGTTCGCAAGCCGCCCACCACCCGGCCGCCGAGGCACAACGACTCCTCGACTGCCAG
>JAFDJI010000865.1 GCA_019307545.1 Deltaproteobacteria bacterium
AAAGCCGCTGGCAGCTGCGCCAGCGGCTGATCGATCGTCAGAACTTCAGACTAGTCCAAAGCGCACCGAAAGCCCTCGCGAGTGCACCAGTGCGGGACAGCGGACCGGCCATGACGCAACTCGAGTCTGGAGGACCAGGCTCTTATCCACCCCACGCGCGTCTGGTCAGATCGTCGGTGCGTGTTCCTAGAAACGGCTGGCGATGGTCAACGTCGGCGCGCGTCGCGCGGGGTCGTTCTCGCCGGCTCGAGCTTCGTGCCGGTCCGCGAGGTAGCCATTGAGGGCCATGGCAACGGGCACCGCGAGCAACGTGCCTGCACCGACGCCGAATGCCACGAGCCGGGCCTGGGTGCGCCTGCGCTGCCTCGGGTCCACGAACACCGGTTCGGGGTCTTGTCGTGGCTCCGAGGTCACTCTTCCGACCGGGGTCCAGGTCCAGGTCCGCTCGCCCTTCCGCTTCCGCGCGTACCCGGAGTACAGCCCGCCTTTGGCGACGACGTAGGCGCCGGGCAGTTCGCCCAGTGCGTGGTCGAGGATGGGTCCGAGATCTTCCCCGGGCCCGTCCAGCAGCGGTTCGGCCTCGAACTCGGACGGCAACACCACCATCGTTTCGTCCGTGACGTCGATGAGGATGGTGTGGATGGGGTCTCCCCACTGAATCAGGTGGAGGCCGGGGACCACCTCGACCTCGCCCGGAGGGACCTCTTGGCCGTCCACCAACACCGTCGCGTCCACCGGGCGCCACTCGAGGGGGACCGGGTCCTCGACGAGGGCGACGACCATGGCCCGGTCAAAGGACACCCGCGCCTCGGGGGGCCACTCCGGATTCCAGGTCACCTTGGGGTCGAAGGCCCGCGCGGCCAAATGGGCCTGCTCCGCCGCCCCTTCGTCTCCGGCGAGCTGATCCACCACGCCCGCGAGGGACAGCAGACGGGCCGCTTGCGCGACGTCGGGAGGGCTGTCGAGGCACGCGAGGCGCATCGGGGCGCGCCGCGCCACATCGGCTCGCTGGGCGACGAGGCCCATGAGGATCGCCGCGTACAGCCGCTCCGCTTCGGCCCGCAGCCCCGCCGCGTCCAGCGGTCTGCCCTCACAGGGAACCACGGTCGCTTCGCCGTAGGCGAAAGCGGGTCCCTCAGCGAGGATCGCCTCCACGGAAACCGGTCGCAGGTAATCCGACGGCGTTTCGGTGGTCGATGCGATGCGAGCAAGTGCGGTCTCAGCGTCCCCGGTGTAGAGGACCGGGTCGGCGGCATGCGCGGTCGATAGCGTGAGTCCCAGCGCCGCGATGATGTCGAACCACACGAAGTGTCTCTCCGGTTGTGGGCCCGCGCCACGCGGTCCCAGGAGATAGTGTAAGTTCGAACGGCGAGCACCCGCTACGGGGAATCGGCCGTTCGACCAGGTACTCCCGCGACAGGCGTGTCCCCGCGGCGGGAAAACCGGCGCAGCTCTCACCGAGGATGGGCGGGATCCGGACGCTGCCTACATCAGAATGTTCTGCGGCATTGCGCCCTGCTGCCCAAGGCACCGTGCCGCCGCAAACGCACCGAATCCTACCTGGTGTTGTGGTTCGGAGGCTCTGGTACCTTCTACGTGGTGGGGTCTCGCCGAGTGTCCCAGATGCGGAGCAGTACGATCACGCCGTCAGGCGCCTGCCGGTAGACAATGCGGTAATTCAGAACAATGAGGTGGCGATAGGGACCGTCGGGTGAGAGGTCTTCAGCGACTGGTCCGAGTTCGGGGTGTACGGCGAGCTGTGCAACGCGCTCCCGTATGCGTGCCGCCAACTCACGCGCGGCTGTCGGATTGCGGCGACGAACGAAGGCATGAGCCGCTTTCAGGTCGCGGTAGGCAGAGGGCGTCCACCTGATCCCGTGGCGCTCAGCCACCCGACTCCCACTCCGCCAAGATCCTGTCCACGTCGTCGTGTTCGATGTAATGGCCGGCAGCGTACTCCCGCTCGGCTTCCGCGACGGCCGCCCGCAGGTCACCGCGTTCCGCGGCGGCCTGCAGTTCCTCGTATGCGCCGAGCGAAAGCACCACGGCCACGCCCCTCCCGTAGCGGGTCAAGACGACGGGGCGCCCCGTGCGCTCCACCTGATCGAGGACCTCGCCGGCCCGGCTCTTCAGTTCCGAGATCGGGCGAAGATCCTCGCTGAGTTTCATGGCCCTGGTCATTGACTTCATCAACTCCTGGGCCAAACACTAGCCCAAAGATTGTCCCAAAGCTAGCCCCAATGACAGGCCGTCGGCGCCTGAGCGGCCCGCAGCC
>JAFDJI010000208.1 GCA_019307545.1 Deltaproteobacteria bacterium
CATCAGGTAGTAGCAGTCGACGATACGGACTTCATCTTCCATGATCTGGCCCCCGGTGTGAGTGCAATCGGCGAGACGCCTGCTGCAAGTCTAGAAACTCCAATGGAAGGGATCAAGGCTCCTCGAACGGCGGTTCTTGACGGAGCACAGCAAAGGGCCCTGCGTGTGCTGGCGAGGAAGGGCCTTCTGGAAGACGCGAACCTCGACCAAGACGACGGGGACGAGCAGATCCTCATGCAAGCAGCGTCAGCAGAGGGCCGGGTCGCGATGGGTCGGCGGGCCGGCCGGCGGGTGTGTTGCCTGCGGGGACTACCAGGTGCACCCTACCGGCGGCCCAAGCGGTGCGCCCAGTCCGGATGGTTCAACCTCCACCCCAACGTCCGCGCGCCCGCAGCCGTCGTGGGGGATACTCCCGCCACGGGGAAACGACATGACTGCAGAGCAAGCATCGCGCGTGAGGGTCAGCTTCACCTCGGAGGGACTGGGGGGACGCGAGTTCTCACCCTTGAACCTCCCGGGCGCGCCGGACGTCGACCTCCTGCAGGTCGACCCGGACCTGGTGGATCACCTGCACGTGGACTTCGAATTGGACCTGCAGGCGGGGTGTTATCCGGTGCCCCTGACCACCCGGCTGGTCCTCCCGCTGGACGTGCAACAGGGGTGTCGCGGCAAGGGCCACCTGACCGCTGGGCGCCGCACCGACGGACCGGCGCCGGAGACCATTGTCACCTCCTTCGAGCTGGTCTTCGACTCGCCGCTGCTCCTGCACAACATCGTCCCGGTCCTGGCGCGGCTCTCGACCCTGTTCGAGGATCGCCAGGTCGCCGCGTTGCTCGCCCGGGTCCGCCAGCTGTCGGGGCCCACTCCCCAGTCGCGTCGCGCCCAGCTTCGAGAGCGCATCGGCAGGCGGGTCCGTCCGCGGGTCCGCCAGGTGCGCGACGGGTTGCGGGGGCGCTTGGAACGCCTGGCGACCGTTGAGCTGCGACGCGTGACCGGCCGCCCCGTCCGGCGCCGCGGAACCTGGCTGCTCGACCTGCGCTTCTCCGGACTGTTCAACGTCTTCGGACGCGCCCCGGTCCCCTTCCACCAGGTCCACCTCCCGCACCTGATCCTGCCCTACCCCCACGCCGCACTGAGGCACCTGCTCTCGGACGAGCCCCTGGCGACCGCCCACCTGCACACCGACCGGATGCCTGTGGAGGAGCTCGCCACGACCCTGGCGGCCTCCCTGTCCGGCTTCCAGGGAGCAGTCTCCCTGCACAGCGACCTGCCGGATACCGAGGGAGACGTGACGCTCGCCGGCCGCGGGCAGGTCCGGGTCGAGGTCCCGACCCTCGGGAGCGTGGGTCTCGAGGGGCGCTTCGCGGGCCAGGTGGCCAGGGAGCGGGTGGGGGTGGCGGTCGACGATCTCGCAATCCGCCTGTCCCACGGCGTCTTGCGTGCGCGTGGCTCGCTCGAGGTGCAGACCCGGGATCCGGGCGACTCGGTCGTGGGCCTGTGCGCGCGGGCCGCTTCGGACGGCCAGTGGCCCGAGGACCGGGTGTTGGTCAAGCTGGACGCCGGGGTGCTCGAGGGCTCGCACCTGGATCATCTCGACCTGCGGGGGCGCTTCGAGCACCCCATGTTGCGCGGGACCGCGGACATGGACCTACACCTCCACGACCTGTACGTCGAGGGTGGCCTCGCGGCGGAGCTGAGGCCCGACACCGGCATCGGTCGGACCACGGACCTGGATATCGGCTTCTCCGGGAAGTTCGACGTCCTGCCCGGGGAGATCGCCGAGGACGGGACCACCCGCGTCCGGGTCGAGGACCTGCGCGGCACCCTGGAGGGGAGCATCCGCACCAAAGGGCCTTCCGCCTACCGCGTCGACCTCGAAGGGGACGCCGCACTGGCCCTGCAGGCCACCACGGCGGTCGACGCCCTCCCGGAGCTCGACATCGATGAGGGGGAGCTCGCGACCACCCTCGTCGGACGCCTGGGCTTCGAGGGCCACATCACCACACGCGACCTGGGCGAGGGGCTGCTGGCCATGGACTTCGACGGCTCGCGCGTCGACGTGACCCTGGACCAGACACGCCTGGATCTCCAGGAGCGCGCCCTCACCCTGCCCGAGGGCAGCGCGTTCGAGGTGCGCATCGCCGATGCCCACCTGGACACCTCGGGGCTCGGGCAGTCCCGGTACGGGGTGCGGTGGGACCTGAAGGGCCAGTCTCCGCTCCTGCACGGACCCGACGGACCCGTGGTGCTCTTCGTCCCCGACCTGCGCCAGGGGAACCTGGACATCGAGCTCAGTCCAGCCGGAGGCCTGACGATCAGCGGTGAGGAGCACGGCCTGTACGACGCCCGCTACTTCAACGCCCTGATCAACCCCGAGCAGGAGACCGATCGCTGGATCGCGCTCCTGTCCGACGACGAGGCCCTCGACCACGTGATCGGTGCCGCCCGGGTCTTCTCGGAGGACATCGCTGAGACCCTCGAGTCGTTGCGCAAGTTCGCCCGCCGCGCCGAGGCGGCCTTCGACGCCGAGGGGGTGGAGGGACCGGCCGACATGATCCCCGGACCGGTCATCGCCCGGGTGATCTCGCGGCTGCTCGTCGAGACCCCGGAACTGGAGGACCGCGTCTACCCGCTGGTCAAGCGCGTCACCGACGGCGAGGGGCTCGACGTGCTCGCGACCAAGCGCCTGCTGGAGGAGACGCTCCAGGAGCACGACTACGCCTTCGAGGTGGACCGGGTGATCCGCTGGCTGGCCCTGGTCCTCGGACCCACCGAGCCCATCCCCCCCCGGCGCGTCCAGCAGCTCACGTCCCTGGCGGAGCGCGCCGAGTACACAGAGCTGTTCCGCACGCTCCCCTCCGCGAGAGACATCAGTCGGATTGCGTCCGCTGATGCTGCGCTTCCAACCGGATTTTCAGAGCGCGTCTCCCGCGTCGCCACCTACCTCACCCCGGAGCAGATCGGCTGGCTCCTCGATCAGGAGCGCGAAGACTGGCGTCCGGCCGACCTGGCCCGCCTGCGCTACGTGGCTGCCCTCAAGGAGCGCGTGCGCCTGATCTCCGAGAGCTATGGGGGGCTCGCGTATGCATTCCAGGCCGCGGCGATCGGGTTCTTCCTCGGAGCCACGGTGCACTACGCTCCGGATCCCGGCGAGGCCACAAATCCCATCCCGGACGAGCCGCCGGGCCTGCTCTCCAACCCGAACTGCCTGCTGGGTCCCAAGGAGGCGGCCACCCTGCTCCAGGCCGGGCTGGCCGCCGCGCTCCAGGGAGGCACGGTCCAGTACAACCAGCGCATGTTGCTGGATTCCGTGCTCGCCCAGCCCCCCGAGTACCTCCGGCAGGTGCTCTACGAGATGAGCGAGGGGATTCCCCGGGTGCTGGTGGGGGTGCTCATGGCGCTCCTCAACCTGGAGCAGGGGGCCCTGAAGGAGCCCCTCGACCTGGTGGCGCTGTTCTCGGAGCGGCTCGGGATCGCCCTCCCACGCCTCGACGACTACATGGCCGGTGGCCGGTGGGCCAAGCAGCCCTACTACGAGGCGCTGAACACCCAGGCCGAGTGGATCCTGGCGGCGTCCGAGTCCTACCAGGCCCTCAGGGTGTGGCTACAGACCGAGCGCCGGCCCGCCCCGGTCGAGCCCACGATCGACAATGCGATCGAAGAGCTCGCGTCACGGGCCAGAGCAGCCATCGCGTACGCCGACGAGCTTGGCAGCAAGTGCACCTTCACCGGTCGCGAGCCAACCCGTCGCCGCCGCGCGCGCGAGGCCTACGAGCAGGCCTTCGCCGCCTGCCGAGGGGTGCTGGATGCTGCGCCGCTAGCGTTCCAGTGGCCCTGGCTCAAGGGCTTTTGGAGCCGCAACTACGAGGCGCTCATGGTGCTCAGCGTGTTGCGCAACGTGCAGGAGGATGTGGACCGGGTGCGCAACTGGCTCACCGTCCGCCTGGGTGCGCCCATCCCACGTGCCGAGCAGGCGCTCCTCGAGGCCGTCGTCGACGTGCTCTACCTGCGCGAGGAGGACCGCGCGTCCCTGAAGGCCGACCCGCTGGTACGCCTGCTGATCGACCCGCCGCCGGGCCACTACGACTTCACGGTGATCAGCTGCATGGGCGTGGTCACCGAGGGCGCCAGCGGCCGGGAGCTCGAGGATGCCTTCGGGCGGCTCGAGCGCAGGCGGGGCGTACGCGTCATCCGGGCGAACACCGCCACTGCGCGCTCCCTGGAGTACAACGCCGCCCAGGTTGAAGCCGCCGTCCGCCAGACCGCTACGCCCTGGGGGTACGTCGGCTACAGCCAGGGTTGTGCCAATGGCCTGCGCGCCGAGACCCTGCTCCTGGGCGGGACGCCCGAGCAACAGGCCCTTGCAGAAGGGCTGCGCTGCCGCCACTTCCTGTTCAACGCCTTCAACGGCTCCGCCCACGGGACGGGGGGAGACCTGAAGTTCCTGCGCGCAATGGTCGATGGGGAGAAGTTCCTCTCCCACTACCAGGCGGTGTTCTCGAAGCAGGCCATCCAGGTGGCCTTGAAGGGCATCCGCCTTACCCTGGACTCCCGCTTCTTCGTGCACACCATGGGCAGCGTGGACTCCCTGTCCTACGAGGGCGTCGAGTACGCGCTGCGCGAGGTGCAGATCAAGGACGACGCCCCCAGCACCCTGCTGCGCGGCGTGTTGTGCCACGAGATCCTGCCCGAAGCCCTCGAGATGCTCTCCAACGTGCTCACCAAGCAGCTCGAGAGCGACCAGCACGACACCCAGGTGAAGATCGACGAGGCCGTGGGTCACCCCACCTTCGTCCGCAACCGCCAGGCCGACGCGATGCGGTCCTGCGACATGGGGGCCCTGCCCCAGATCACGCACCACTGGTCACCGCTGTTCAAGACCACCGAGTTCATCACCACCCAGCGAGATCGGGACCAGGCGATCTACGACTTCCCCAAGGACCGCCACGTCTTCCCGTGGATCGAGGTCAACGCGCGCTTCGGCGTCATCGAACCCGTCACCAGGTGAACCCCGACCGCGAAGGTGCGTTGCTAGGAGACGAACAGCTTGTTGGTCGCGAAGTTCGGCTCGCAGGACAGGCGGACGCCGAGGCTGCGAAGGCCCTTCTCGTCACCGGGAGTAGGCAGGTGGGTCATGTGGACCTCGCACCCCCGCAGCGAGCCCAGTTGCTCCATGGCCTGAGTGGCGATGGGGTTTGTGGTGGTGCTGATGGCGAGCGCGAGCAGCGACTCGCCCAGGTTGAGGCTGATGGAGTCGCGTCCCAGCACGTCCTTTCGCAGGCTGCCGATGGAGTCGATCACCGCTGGGCTCAGCAGATCGAGGTGGGGGGGGATGCCGGCGAGATCCTTGATCGCGTTGAGCACCAGGGCAGCGGCAGCATGCATCAGCGGTGAGTTCTCGCCGGTGACGATTCGCCCGTCTCGGAGCCGGATAGCCGCACCGCTGTACACGCCCTTGTGGCCCTTGTGGCCCCGTTCGCGTGCAATGGATGCCGCCTCTCGGGCCTCGGCCACGGCGGGACGGTGCTCTGGCTTGAGCTCGAACTCCTCCATCAAGACCTCGAGACGGTGAACCGAGCTCGGATCCTCCTGTCCGAGGGCGACGTCACAGGCATAGCGGAAGTAGCGCCTGAGGATCTCCTGCTTGCCCGCCTCCTTTGCCGCCTCATCGTCGATGATGGCGAAGCCGGCGCGGTTGACTCCCATGTCGGTGGGAGAGGAGTACATGCTGGCACCGGTGATGCGTTCGAGGATGCGCTTGAGTAGCGGGAAGGCGGCCACGTCCCGGTTGTAGTTGACCGCGGCCTTGCCGTAGGTCTCGAGGTGGAACGGGTCGATCAGGTTCACGTCACCCAGGTCGGCGGTGGCGGCCTCGTATGCGGCGTTGACCGGGTGACGCAGGGGCAGGTTCCAGATCGGGAAGGTCTCGAACTTGGCGTATCCGGCCGGAGTGCCACGGCGATGCTCGTGGTAGACCTGCGACAGGCAGGTTCCCATCTTGCCGCTGTTGGGTCCAGGCGCGTTGACGACGACGAGCGGCCGGGTCGTCTCGATGTAGGGGTTGGAACCGTACCCCTGTTCGCTGACCACCAGGTCGACATCGGTCGGGTATCCCGGAATCGGCCGATGCAGGTAGACCGGGACTCCTCTGCTCTCGAGCTTCTTGTAGAAGGCGGCTGCAGCAGGTTGTTCCTCGAATCGGGTGATCACCACCGCTCTGATCTCGAGCCCCCACTCACGCAGGTCGTCGATCAGCTTGAAGGTGTCGGAGTCATAGGTGATGCCGAAGTCGGCCCTCACCTTGTTGCGCGCGATGTCTCCGGCGTAGATGCACAGGATGATCTCGGCCTGGTCGGAGAGCTGCTGCAGCAGGCGCATCTTCACGTTGGGCTCGAACCCGGGCAGCACCCGCGAGGCGTGGTAGTCGAACACCAGCTTGCCTCCGAACTCGAGGTACAGCTTGTTGCCGCTCTGGTCGATGCGCTCGCGGATCGCTGCAGTCTGCTCGGCCAGGTACTTGTCGGTGTCGAAGGCGATGCGGTGTCCGGGGACTGCCACGATTCTCTCCCGCGATGTGAGCGATGGTCTCGGGTTCGTGAGTGTACGGGATCGAGTCACCTCTCCGGCGAGAACCACCTCCTCGTGGTCGGCCGGTCCGGTGACGAGAACGGGGCTACCAACGGGATGGCGGTGAACGTGTTCGACGTCAGCGACGTGA
>JAFDJI010000866.1 GCA_019307545.1 Deltaproteobacteria bacterium
CTTCCCCTCGAACTGGAGCCGCTCCCGGCTGGATTCGAGATCTACAAGCTGAAAGCCGGCGGGATGGCGGGGGGCCACTCCGGGGTGGACATCCACGAGTGCCGTGCGAACGCCATTCGGGTGTTGGCCCGGACCCTCCAGGACCTGCACTCCACGGTCGACGCCAGGATCGTCGACTTGAAGGGAGGCTCCGCCCATAATGCGATCCCCCGAGATGCCTCGGCGATCGTCGCGATCCCGCAGGGCGTCGACGCGGCCAGCGTGGTCTCCGAGGCGAATGCCCTGCTCAAGAGTGAGTTCGCGAACACCGATCCCAACCTGGACGTCGGGCTCGCCGCCCACGATGCGACCTTCGAGCAGGCCCTCACCCCGGAGGGAACGCAGAAGGTCCTCGATTTCATCATGACCATCCCCCACGGGGTGGCGGCGATGTCCACCGACATCGACGGGTTGGTCGAGACCTCGAACAACGAGGCCACCCTGGTCATCGAGGACGGCACCCTCTCGATCCAGTCCAGCCAGCGCAGCTCGGTGATGAGCCGCCTGCGGGCCCACACCAAGCGGATCGAGGGGATCGCGCGGCTGGCGGGAGGCACCTTCGAGAGCGGAAACGGCTACCCCGCCTGGCAGCCGAACATGGCGTCCGAATTGCTCGAGCGGTGCGCGACGATCTACCGCGAGATGTTCGACAAGGAGCCGGTCGTCGAAGCGATCCACGCCGGGCTCGAGTGCGGGATCATCGGGAGCAAGTACGACGGGATGGACATGATCTCCTTCGGCCCGACCATCAAGAACCCGCACTCACCCGACGAGAAGATCTACGTCCCCTCCATCGCGCTGGTTTGGGACTACCTGGTGGCGATCTTGGCGTCCTACGCGGCCGAGGGCAACGCCTGAGTCAAGCGCCGTGCTCGCTTATCACCGCGTCCAACCGTGGCAACAGGACGCCGATGAAGGCCGCGGCCAGTGCCGCCAGCCCGGCGAGGAGCAGGAAGAAGCCGGACGGGGACATCTGGTGCTGAATGCCCCCGAAGAAGCCCGACAGGTTGTTGCCGAAGGCCACCGCCATGAACCAGCCCCCCATGGTGAGCCCCACCAGCCTTGCGGGGGAGAGTTTGGTCACCAGGGATAAGCCCATGGGCGACAGGCATAGCTCTCCCAGGGTGACGATGGCGTAGAACCCCGCCAGCCACATCCACGAGACCTTTTCCGCCCCTCCTTCCGAGAGCAGGCCCGCCAGCGCCATCAGCAGCAGCGCCACCGTGGTGAGCAGCAGCCCGAGGAAGATCTTGCGTGCGGTGGAGATCCCGCGCTTCATCACCACCAGCCATCCAAAGAAGGCCACCACCAATGGGGTGAAGGCGATGACGAACAGGGGGTTGAAGGATTGGTAGACCTCCGGGTTGACCACCGGCAGGAACGTGCCCGGAGGCAGCGTCTCCGGCTCGTGGCCCCATTTCTCCTGGTAGCCGTCGTACAGGGCGTCGTAGGTCCCGCGGTCGACCACGAAGGCGGCCACCTTCTCGCCGTCCACGTCGCGTACGAAGGCCACCCGGCGGATCACCTTGGCGCCGTCCGGGATCTCCACCGAGACCGTGGGCGCGCCGTGGCTGTCGTGGCCCTCCACCACCGACACCACCCCGTTGGCGTAGACGCTGGCGGCTCGGTCCCTCCACTGCGGCGGCACCTCCACACCCTGCACGTCCACCACCCCAACCCCGGGTTGGGCGGCGACCATCTCCACGGCCGCCTCGTCCAAGCGTTGCTGACCGTACTGGCGGGCGACTCCCTCCGATTCCACGGCGAGCAGCGAGCCGGGGTGGGGCCGCGGTTCGTCCTCCCCCGCGTTGAGGTAATAGCGGGGCAGAGCCTCCTGTTGCAGCGCGGCGGGCACGGCGGCGCCCCGGCGGTCGGTGTCGTCCCGCGCCCACTGGGTCATCGCGCTGCCGTTGAGGTGCAGGATCATGAAGAAGGCCCCACCCGCCACATAGATGGGCAACAGCGCCAGCAGTCCAGACCGCTCCTTCGGTGGGGCACTCAGGCCGAGGTGGACGAAGAAGCCGAGGACCGGGATCATCCCGGCCATGAAGCCGACCACCGCCGGGCGCATCCCGAAGCCCTCGGGCAGGTACCAACTCGCCAGGAAGTAGCCCAGGATGCCCACTGCGAAGGCCGGTAGGAGGATCTTGAAGGCGATCGAGCCAAAGCTGACGTCCTCCTCTCGGCGCTCCGGGCGCCGATCGGCCTGTTCCAGCACCTTCCAGTTGGCGATG
>JAFDJI010000867.1 GCA_019307545.1 Deltaproteobacteria bacterium
CGGAGGTGGCGCACTGCCGCCCGAAGACCCGGCGGTGGCGCCCGGGACCACGGGTACGGAGCCGGCAGAGGAGGAAGAGGCCCTCGCGAAGCCCGTCTCCACCCTGGCCGGGACGGTGATGGTCCGGCGCGAGGGAGCCCCCCACTGCGACTTGTTCCTGGTGTCGCTGCCCGCCCTCACCGAGCGGGAGATGGCGCCGATGCCCTGCGACGCCAACGATCTCTGGGTGGAGCCGACGGGAAAGCGGATGACCGCCGGGCGCGCCCTCGTCGACATCGAGGCCGGCGCCCTGGTCGAGTTCCCACCGCTCCCGTCCCACGACACGGAGTCCCTGCGCGCGTACCGGTTCGGTCCGCAGGGAGGGATCTTCGCCACCCTCCAATGGGGCTCCGGCAGTCTGCGAATGGGGGAGGAACGCCTCTTCCACGAGGTCCAGCACGGCTCGATGTTCAGGCTGGAGGAGGAGACCTGGGTCGAGCAGATGACGGTCTCCTGGAAGGCAGACAGTCCGGTCGTCGAGGTGGGGCAGGATCGCTGGGAAAAGGAGACGTCGGCGTTCGTGGGGGCGCATGTCTGGCTGGCCGAAGGTCCGTGGGGCGACTGGGTCCAAGACGAGGAGCTGATCGAGACCCTGAACGGGAGGGTCGAGGTCCCTCCTGACCAGTGGTTCGTCGACGCGGGGGAGCCCCGGCTCGCCCATGGCATGGATGGCGAGGGCTCCTATCTCCACGGCCCCGCCCTCCTCGAGGAGGGAGGAGCCTGGGTCGTGCTCGAGGAGGTCCCGGGCTACCCCAGGTTCCTCGATCGGCGTGGCGACTGGCTCCTCATGGGAGGGAAGGGGTGGAAGCTCTACGACCTGGAGGGAAAGGCCGTGGTCGCCAGAAATGAAGGGACCGCGTGGTTTTGGCCCGAGGGCGTCCCCGTTCCCTAGCACCTACCAGGAGTTCATCCGTTTGGGCAGTGCGCGATCCAAGTATGGGACGTCATCGTATCGGCGCGCCTATGCGTTCGCAGCGCCCATATACGACCTGCTGCACATCCTGGCCTTCGCCCTGCACGGCGGCCGCCGGAAGGTCTGGACGAAGGCGATACGGAGCGTCCCCTACGGCGAAGGCGAGACGATCCTGGATGCGTGCTGCGGGACCGGGTATCTCGCGAAGTTGCTGCTGGATCGCGTGAAGCCCGACGCGCAGATCGTGGGCATCGACCTGTCCCCGAGTCAGATCCGAGTGGCAGAGAAGAGGGTCGGCGCGTCCAACGTGCGGTTCCTGACCGGCGATGTCAGAGACATCCCCTTCGAAGACGACCACTTCGAGAAGAGCTTCATCAGCTTCGCCTTGCACGAGATGCCTGCGGACGTGCGCAGAGCCGTCCTCCTGGACGTGGTCCGCGTGACGAAAAGGGACGGGGCGATCGTGATTCTGGAGGGCAATCGTCCCAGCCGCCGATCTGACCGCTTCCTGATGTATGTGACGTTCTTTCAATGGTGGCCCTGGTGTGTCGACCATCCGCACTCCCAGGAGGTCTGGCGGACGGACTACGTCTCGGAGCTGACGAACTGCGGCATGACCATCGTGACGCGCGAGGAGTTCGCACGAGGGTTCTTTCAGCTGATCGTCGCACGCCCGGCGGTACCATCGGGTGCGCCCAAGGGAGGACCGACGACATGCGCTGGACGCTCCTCATCTTCCTGACCGTCTCTCTGGCCTGCGCGGGAGGCGACGCCCCGGCGCCCCCTCCGCCAGGCGACGAAGCCCCGCCGCCTCCGAACAACGAAGGCCCACCGCCTCCGGCACCGGTTCTCGCTACCGCCGAAGGCGGCACCTACGGTCAGGTGATGGCGGACTATGCCTGCATGCCGTGCGAGCCGGCGGCCGACCACCTCGTCTCGGCGACCGCGACTTCCACCCTGCAGGACTCGGACAGGTACGCGGCCAGGAACGCCTTCGATGGGGATCCGAACACGGCGTGGTGCGAGGGCGCCGACGGCCTCGGAGTCGGGGAGAAGCTCACGATCACTCTGGACGGGAAGTACATGGTGGACGCCGCCTTCGTACACGGCGGCTACTTCAAGTCCGAAGAGACGCTTGCGAAGAACGCCAGGCTGAAGAAGGTGCGGGTGCGCTACGCGAACGTGGACCAGATCGTCACCCTACCCGACCCGACGATCCCGGGGACGCTGCACGAGAGCTACCCCGGGACCTGGTACGACGCGGCGCGCAGCGCACCCGCCGGCATGGGCATTTCGTGGGGCGAGGAGGTCACCGGTCGAGGCCTACCCGGGCAGCGACTACGAAGACCTGTGCATCAGTGGCATGGGCGTGTGGATCCTGGACCCGGAGGGGCTGTGATTCCGTCCTGCATGGCGCTACCGTGGCTGTTCCTGCTGGTGACCGTGGCCGGTGCGACCGAGGGCTTCCACAAGGACCTGTTCATGGACAGCGGGTGCGACCTCACCCAGCGCGAGCAACTGTACGCCGCCGAGTTCCTCGGCTTGAGCTACGACGTGATGCTCACCGAGGACGAGGATGTCCAGTACGAGGTCATCGTCGCCTCCGAGGACG